>JADFYL010000067.1 GCA_015233045.1 Nitrospirota bacterium
CGCACTCGCTTGGGGTGCGAGTGGTCGCCCGTTCAAATCGGGTCGCCCCGATTTTAAAAAAATGATATTGCTGGCACTATTAAGGTTATTTTAGAATATGAAGGCTATGGTTGGCTGGTCAGATTGGTGTTCTTTATAAAAGTGCGCTGCCGGATTTAGCATGAACACGCTATCTATGGCATACGTGCAGGAGTTCATCTCTGCACACACGGGGTTGAGTGTTGGCGATAAGGACCTAAAGTCAACCGTTATGTCGAGGATGAAGGACTTCGGGTTTGGCCATGTTGACGAATATTGCAGGTTCCTTCAGACCGACACCCCTGAAAGCAAAGACGAGTGGAAGCAGTTGTGCCAGATTATCACTACCGGCGAGAGCTTTTTTTTCCGCGATAAGGGGCAGTTTCAACTTATAAGAAACACCATACTTAGGGAGCTTATCGAGGCTAACAGAGACCGCCGGACACTTCGCATCTGGAGCGCAGGCTGCTCAACCGGCGAGGAACCATACTCAATTGCCATCACCGTCTTAGAGCTGCTGCCCGATGTTAACCTCTGGGACGTCACTATTATTGGCACAGACATCAACGAAGACGCCATAGAAAGGGCACGCAGAGGTCTCTACGGCGACTGGTCTTTCAGGATGGTTGACCCCGCAATTATTGACACGTATTTTAAACGCCGCAAGGGCATGTATGAACTGGAAGAACGTGTGCGCCGCATGGTCGTATTCAGGCAGGGAAATCTCATAAGGGACTCCTACCCCGACGCCCTCGCCGGTATTTGCGACATAGATTTTATAATATGCAGAAATGTATTTATCTATTTTCAGCCCGAAAACATTGCCTTAGCCCTGGGAAAACTCTCCCAGACGCTCAACAAGGGCGGGTATCTCATCACCGGCCACGCCGAACTTCAGTCCATCAAATTAAGCGGCCTTGTACCTATTACCTACCCTCAGAGTATCATCTACAGGCGCTTGGTTGACACTACGGACGAGCCTCAGCCGCAGCAGATAATTTTTAAGCCAACCAAACAAATATCAATCATAAATGTTCAGAGAAATGTTAGAATCAACAGGCCGCTAAGCGCGCAGCAAAAAACCACTGTGGGCACAAAAACGGCCGCCGCTGCTAAAGATAAGCCCAAAGCTGTATGGGCGTTATCAGTGGGCGAAGGTTTATATTCAGAGGCGCAGGCCTTGTACAAGGAGGGTAAATATCCCTTGGCGATAGAAAAGGCAACTAAGTTTCTAAGGGACAACCCAAGACATTGCGACGCCCATGTCCTGCTTTCACGGGCATATGCCAACACGGGCGATTTAAAGCGCGCCGCCGACGCCTGTACCAGCGCGATGGAGATTGATTCGCTGAGGTCGGAGCCATACTACATGCTGGCACATATAGCCGAAGAACAGGGTAAGACAGAACATGCCATGGAGATGTTCAAACGGGTTATTTATCTGGATGCCCGGTGTGTTCCGGCCTACGTTGAACTCAGCGCCATTTATGAGCACGAGGGCGACCCCAAAAGAGGAGTAAAACTAGTAGAGGCGGCCATTAAAATCCTTGAGGGTCTGCCAGCAGACAGCGCGGTTGAGTTTTATGACGGCGTGATGGCTGGGGAATTGTTGGCACACTTAAGAAAATCCAGTAAAATAAAGTAATAATTGAGGTTATAACGTTGGAAGGGCAGTCATCAATATCATTTTTGGTGTTTCGGGTCGGCAGGTTTGTATATGCGGTGCCGACAATTGATGTTCGGGAGATAATCCATTTGCCCGAGTTCAGGCAAGTTGACGAGGCCCCGGACTATATAGCCGGGCTTGTCAGCATTCGCGGGACGGTCGTTCCCCTGATGGACCTCGATATACGTTTTGCACACCCCTCTGCGCACCACCACCAGTACATGACGACTGACAAGGTGGTCATATTTAACTGCGATGGCAGCCCCACGGGGATTATCGTAAATGAGATCGTTGATATATATGAAATCCCCGCGGATTCGATTGTGCCCGCCCCGGCATATGGCCGTGATGCCGTGTCGGCAAGCGTTTTTATCGAAACGGTGGCAAAAATAGACGAAGATATTATTATGATTCTCAATCAAAAGAAATTATTCGACCCCGTTTATAAGCCGACTGAGGATTCGTTGATTGGCGGCGGCGCCGACCAGTCCTTTTGCCAGGTTGCGAATGTTGATAAATCAATCTTTCACAAGCGTGCCTTAGAACTGGCAAGTTTGGCTTCAAGGGAGGGGCAAGAGGACGACCTGATGCCGCTTGCCATTGTAGAGGCGGGCGGGGAGCTGTTTGGAATCGAGCTTGATGTGATTCGCGAATTTATTAATATCAACGAATACAGGCAGGTGCCGTGCTGCCCAGCCCACATAGTTGGCAATATCAACCTCAGGGGTGAGATATTGACGCTTGTTGACATTACAGGTGTGTTGTCGCTGGCCAGAGGGAATATAAAATCCGCCGTTGTGGTGGCGATAGATAATTTTACCGTCGGCATTTGCATTGACAGTCTAAGCGACATCCTGTATCTGCCAGTGTCGGGGTTTAAAGAGCTGCCGGCGGCCTTAGGCCAGGCCAGCGAGGATTTCTTTGAATTTACGACACTTTACGATGAGCGGGCAGTGGTAGTCATAAACCTGCAAAGTATCTTGTATAAGGGGAACTTGATAGTAAATGAAGTGTTATAATATAAAAATTGCAGCATCAAGGGAGGAAGGCCGATGGACTTAAAGATGTCATTGACATTAAAGCAGAAACTGTTTGTTTTATTTGTATTAATTGGGTTGGTGCCGTTTCTTGCCATTGGCACGTATTCCTATATAAAGGCGAGGGGTTCCATAATCAGCATGGCCTTTGACAGACACGAAATAACACTGGGGGCCAAGAAAAGCCATGTGGAGATGTTTTTTAGACAAATCAAACATCGGTCAGAGACGTTTTCAGAGGATACAATGGTTGTGGAGGCGATGAAGGAATTTACCGCGGCCTTTTTTGCCGTAGAAAAGGAATCCGGCGCTAAATATGACGCCAACGCAAAATACAACGAAGACCTGCTTATGGCAAGATATCAGGAGCAAAAAGAAAAGACTCTTGGTGTTGCGGACAATATCATCGCCACATGGTGGCCTAAAAAAAAGGCGGTTAAGATACTCCAGCATGAGTACATATCGGCCAACCCCTTTAAGGTTGGGAAAAAGAAAGACCTTGAATTTGCCGCTGACGACAACACTTATAGTGCTGTTCATAAGAAATACCAGCATATATTTCGAAAATACGTGGATGAGTTCGGTTACTACGATATGTTTTTGATAGAACCCGAAACCGGCTATATAGTTTATACCACGATGAAGGAACTTGATTTCGGGACGAGCCTGATGAGCGGCCCATACAGCGATTCAGGTCTGGCCAGGGCCTTTGACGCCGCTCTGAAATCTAAAGAAAAAGGATTCACAGTAATAGAGGATTTTGAGTTTTACGCGCCGTCAAACGGTGCCGCTGCTGCCTTTATAGCCTCGCCTATCTATGATGGGGATAAAAAAATCGGCATACTTGCCTTTCAACTGCCAGTTGACAGGATGGATGACATAATGACCCGCCACAAGGACTGGCTGCATGTCGGCTCAGGCAAGACCGGCGAGATTTACATTGTCAGCGCCAACGACATGAAAATGAGGACGAATGCCAGGGTTATACTGGAGTCGCCCGATACATTTTTTAAGGCCATTCAAAGTACGTCTCAGGATAAAAAGGCAATTGATAAAATGAAGTATTATAATTCCACTATCGGCCTCCTCAAAATAGACAATAAACAAATTAAAGAAGCGGCCACGAGCAAGTCTTCAATCAAAGTTTTTTCCACAAACTACCTGAACTTGCCCACCCTTACGGCCACCATGCCGCTTGACATTGAGGGACTTAACTGGATGATGGTTGTCGAAAGGGGGCAGAGCGAGGCCCTTTCCACTATAAACAGCCTGTTTTATGCCATGTTGATATTGGGGCTGATTACTGTGATTTGTGTAGTCGGAGTCGGCTGGAGGTTCAGCCGCTCAATAAGCGTACCGTTAAGCAGGAGTATCAACAACATATCAACGTCAACAACTGAGATATCCGCTACCGTGGAGCAGCACGAGAGAACCGCCTCACAGCAGTCAACGGCCGTCAACGAGACCACAACGACGATGGACGAGCTGTCGGCCTCGTTTAAGCAGTCTGCAGAGCAGGCCAAAAACGCCGCCGAAGGGGCAGACCACGTCATGGTTATGGCAAACGAGGGTGCGGCCAACTTAAATGAGATGCTTGCCGGTATGGCCTCATTAAAGGAACGGGTTGAGGCTACTGCCTCCATGATATTGCAGCTCAGTGAGAAGACTACACGCATAGAGAATATCGCCAACGTGGTGTCGGACTTCGCCGGTGAGACCAAGATGCTTGCCATGAACGCCGCGGTTGAGGCCGTAAGGGCCGGGGAGCACGGCAAAGGGTTTTCGGTTGTGGCCATGGAGATACGTAAATTGGCCGAGCAGAGCAAAAAATCCGCCGAGGAGATTAACTCCGTCGTAACGGAGATACAAAAGGCCACAAACACTACCGTCATGGTAACCGAGGAAAGCACAAAGACAGTAGATAAGGAAATGGAACTGGCCGACGTGGCCGCCGAGACCTTCGGTAAACTCTCCAGCGTGATAAGAAGCTCCGCGGAGAACATTCAGCAGATATTCTTAAATATCCAGCAGCAATCTGCCGCGATTGCCCAGGTCGTAGAGGCCATGAACTCCATCAACAGGAGCGTTAAGGAGACCTCATCCGGCATAACGCAGACAAAACAGGGCATACAGAAACTTGACGAAGTAGCCAGAGACCTGAAACAAATGGTGTAATGATACGATGATAGAAGACAAGGAATTAAGAGAGATATTTAACGCCGAGACGCAGGAGCACATTCAGAATATCGAAGAGGGGCTTCTGCAGTTGGAGAAGGGGCCTGATGACATGAAAGGGCTTATGGAAGGGCTATTTCGCGAGGCCCACAGCCTCAAGGGCTCGGCGCGCCAGCTTGGCGTCAATAAGATGGAACTCCTCGGCCACACATTGGAAGACATGTTAAATGCGGCAAAGCGAGGTGTGAGGTCCCTGACCCCTGACATGATTAACGGCATATACAGGTGTCTCGACGCGATAAAGGAGCTCCTTGAAGAGGCGACCACGGGGAAGACCTCCTCTGTTAATGTCTCCCTTATAATTGCCGAGCTTAGGGCCGACAAGGGCGATAAGGCGGCACAGCCATGCCCTGTTATACAGCAGGCCGCCCAAGTGGAAGGCCCGCCTAAGTGCCAGCTTCCACCGCCACCGCGCGATGATGAAATCCCCGCCGCGCCGCCGCCAACCCCCGAAAGGGCGCTGGCCCCCGCCCCGGTTGAGGAGATTCCCCCCGCCCCGGTTGATAAGGCGGACGAGGCCGATAACCAGCAGGAAGCCGAAAGGGCGGCTCCACAGGAGCAGGAGTATCCGGCGATGATGCAGGAGGGTAAGAAATTCACCATTGATACAATACGCGTGGAGGCCTATAAGCTCGATGCCCTTATGCTGCACATAGGTGAGCTACTGGTTATGAAAAACCGTATAAACCAGCGCCTTAACGATATTGAAGAGACCGTGCATGTGTGGAATACGAAGTTATTAAAAGAGCTAAGCGGCAAGGCTGGCATGGATACACATGAAGGCCATGAACTGGATAAACATGTCGGTGTGTTCACCGGCAATCTGAATAATCTTAAGGGCGCTCTTTACGAAGACGACGCGAGGCTTACATTCATATCCAAGGAGATAGAGGAGAGGGCGCGCACCCTGATGCTTCTACCCCTGTCCAACGTCTTTAACCCGTTTAAGCGTATGGTAAGGGATTTGGCCAATCAAAAATCTAAAGAGATAGATTTCGTAATAGACGGCGGTGAGACAAAGGCGGAAAAGCGAATCCTTGAGGAGATGAAAGACCCTCTGATGCACATAATAAGAAACTCCATAGACCACGGTATAGAGACCCCCGAGGAGCGCTTAATCAGGGGAAAAAGCAAGACCGGCACAATCACCGTGAAGGCATATAAGAAGGCCTCAAACATACTAATAGAAATAATAGACGACGGGCGGGGATTAAATATAGAAAAGATAAAAGAGACGGCCATAAAGAACAAGCTGGCCTCTGTGGAGACCCTGAGCGCCATGCCGCTTACGGAGCTGTATAATTTTATCTTCATGCCGGGCTTTACCACAAGCCCGATAATAACGGACATATCTGGCAGGGGGGTGGGAATGGACGTTGTAAAAACCGCCCTTGCGCGCCTCAAGGGCACAATTGCCGTAGATTCTCTTCCCACTCAGGGATGTAAGATAGCCATAAACCTGCCTGTTACGATTTCTACGACACGTGTGTTTATCGTAAATGCCGCGGAGAGGACATACGCCCTGCCGATTGATTTTGTAAAGACAACCTTTATGGCCCGCCTCGCGGATATATATAATGTGGATGGCCAAAAGACCATTACTTATGACAATACGCCGATGTCAGTCGTCTATGTGGCCGACATTCTTGAACTCAAAGGAGGCAACGGCGGCCACGGCAATAATAAAAGTGATAAAGGTGATAAGAAGTCTCTGGCCGAAAAGCTCCCGTGCATAGTCTTTACGCTGGATGGCGATAATTTTGGGGTCATGGTTGATACCCTTGTTGATGAGCAGGAAATCGTGGTGAAATCCTACGGCGGGATACTCAAGAGCGTGCGTAACGTTATTGGTTCGACCATATTGGGGACGGGCGATGTGTGTATGGTGCTAAACCCCTCGGATATTTTAAAGACGATAAAGAGCAAGGGGTTCACATCGGCGTCGCTTCAGAGGGTTGAGATCCATGAAAGGCCATATGCGGTTTTAGTGGCAGAGGACTCCATCACGACGAGGACGCAGATGAAACGCATACTTGAGGGGGCGGGCTACGAGGTGACAGTGAGCGTGGATGGTATGGACGCCTTAAGAAAGCTGGAGCTGGCCAGTTTTGACGCGGTGGTATCAGACGTACAAATGCCCAACATGGATGGCCTCACACTGACGGAGACCATAAGAAAAAACAAAAAATACAAAGAGTTGCCAGTGATTCTTGTGACAACGTTGTCCTCCGAGGAGGATATGAAAAGGGGCGCTGAGGTGGGGGCAAACGCCTACATGAGCAAGCCAGCGTTTGACAGGCAGGTGTTTCTGGATACGCTGAAAAGGTTGGTATGACGAAAGTTGACAAGCGCATAAAAGTGCTGCTCGTAGATGACTCTCCGGTAGCGGTAGAGGTTATGAAAAGGATACTGGCGTCCTCAGACGAGATAGAGGTGGTGGGTACGGCAAGGCACGGCAAAGAGGCCCTTGAGATGATACCTCGTCTGCGGCCAGACGTGATTTGTACGGATTTGCATATGCCGCTGATGAACGGCCTTGAGTTCGTCAAAGAGGTCATGGCCAGACACCCGCTCCCTATACTTGTGATAAGCGTGTCGGTTTACGAAGACAACAAGGAAAACATATTTCAACTCCTTGAGGCGGGGGCGATAGATGTATTTCCTAAGCCGCGCGGGGTGCAGCTTGGACAATCAATGAAGTTCTCATCCGAGTTGATTGCCAAGATAAAGATACTCTCAGGGGTTGTGCCATTTCGCAAACCAAAGAAACTGGTTATCCCCACGCCCACCCGCTATGTAGAAGCCCGCATCCCCAAGCCCTGCGGCGGAAGCAACGATGCGCTTCCATACATAGAACCACTAAGCAGACGTCTGAGGATGATTGTAATTGGCGCGTCAACCGGCGGACCTCAGGCCATTGAGGCCATTGTTAAAGAGCTGCCCGCGGATTTCTCAGTTCCCGTTGTCTGCGTACAGCACATAAGCGAGGGATTCATGGCAAGCCTTGTTGAATGGTTGAAGGGGCGCAGTAAGCTCAATGTCGCCATCGTACGGCACAAAGAAATGCCTGTCCCCGGCAATATATACTTTGCCCCCGATGACAAACATCTGAAAATAGACAAGTCAGGCGCCTTTGTCCTGAGCGACACACCTCCAGAGGGTGGGCATAAGCCGTCAATTACATTGACAATGGCATCAATGGCGGAGCATTATATGGGCGGGGTCTTAGGGGTACTGCTTACTGGTATGGGAAGAGATGGCGCGGATGGAATGCTCTCTATCGCCCAGTCAGGGGGCGTGACCATAGCTCAGGACGAAGACAGCAGTACCGTTTTTGGGATGCCCGACCAGGCAATCAAAATAGGTGCGGCCAAGTATATCCTTGATATAAACCAGATAGGAAAATTCTTATTGAAAATCGAATGTATTGAAAAGAATCTGGGACTGTGAAGTATAAATGAAAATACTAATCGTAGAGGACAGCGCCATACAGAGGGAGCTGCTGAGGCGTGCGCTAACGCAGGCGGGCTATGAGGTCATCCTTGCGAAGGACGGCATTGAGGGCCTGTCTTTGGCTCAAACGCAGATGCCCGCGTTGATTGTAAGCGATATAGCGATGCCGGGTATGGATGGGTTTGAGATGTCTTATAAGATAAAGACCCTTGAGTCGGTAAAACATATTCCGGTGATTTTACTGACTGCCCTGTCAGACGCCAAGGAGATTATCAGGGGCCTTCAGGCAAAGGCCGATTTCTATATAACGAAGCCGTATAATGAGCATTATCTGTTGCTGAGCATAGAGTCTTTGCTGAAAGACGCCGCCTCCCCGGCAAAGGACTACGACCCGGAGGTTGGCCTTAAGATAACCTTCATGGGCGAGGAATATCAGATTAAATCCAATCCCAGACAGATATTGAATCTCCTGCTTTCGACATATGAAAACGCCGTCGGAAAAAACCAGGAATTAATTCAGACCCAATTCGAATTAAAAACCCTGAACGAAGAACTTGAAGATAAGGTAAGGGAACGTACGAGGGAGCTTCAGGCATCGGAGGAGAGTTATAAGATACTTTTTGAGAACATGTTCAGCGGGTTTTACAGATTTACCCCCGACGGTAAGTTCCTGTCCGTGAATCCGGCGTTTAACAACATGCTTGGTTATTCAAGCAAGGAGGAGCTGCTTTCTTTTTGCGGCGAGCTGCACTGCCTGTATTTCAGGCAAAAAGAGTATGAAAGATTTATGTCGGCATTGAAAACCAAGCAGTCAATAAAAGACTTTGTCAGCCATTTGAGGAAAAAAGACGGCAGTGAGTTGATAATAGAACAGAATATCCGCGTTGTAAAAGACGAAACGGGGCAGCCGCTCTATTTCGAGGGTTTTATTAACGACGTAACAGAGTGCAAACACGCCGAGGCGCAGTTGATAAAACTCTCAAGCGCCATAATACAAAGCCCCGTGGCCGTAACAATAACCGACCTTGACGGTAAGATAGAGTTTATAAATCCCAAGTTTGTAGAGGTGACGGGCTATAACCGTGAAGAGGCGATAGGCAAGACGTCAAGTTTTCTGAAGTCAGGAAAGACAACCCGCGAGGTGTATGCTGATTTATGGGAGACAATCAAAGCCGGGGAAGTTTGGCAGGGTGAACTGCTAAACAAACGAAAGGACGGGGGATTGTACTGGAACAGTATAACGGTGTCGCCGATAAGGGACGCCGATGCCGTAATCACGCACTACCTGTCTGTCAACGAGGATATAACACAACGCAAGGAAGTGGAGGAGGCCCTGAGAAAGGCAAAGGAGGCCTCAGAGGTGGCAAACGCCGCCAAGAGCGAGTTCCTTGCCAACATGAGCCACGAGATTCGCACCCCCATGAATGCCATTATAGGCATGACAGAGCTTGTCCTTGATACCGACTTAAAACAGCGTCAAAAGGAATACCTTGATACGGTGTTGAACTCCGCGAACTCGCTTCTGACCCTGCTCAACAGTATTTTGGACTTTTCAAAGATTGAGGCCGGCAGACTGGAACTGGAAGAGGTAACCTTTGACCTTAGGGAAATGATAGACAATATCTGTGACCCGCTCTCAATCCAGGCTCACAAAAAGGGGCTTGAACTCTCAAGCCACATAAAGCCTGACGTGCCGTTAAGACTAATCGGAGACCCTGCGCGCCTCGGACAATTATTGATTAACATCATAGGCAACGCGCTGAAATTTACTGACATGGGTGAGATAGTGGTAACAGTGGCTTTGGAACAGGGCAATTGTGATGATAAGACCGCTATACTGCTGTTTTCTATTTTGGATACCGGCATAGGGATACCCGCTGAAAAGTTTGACAAGATATTCGAGCAATTCTCACAGGCGGACGGCTCAATGACAAGAAAATACGGAGGGACAGGGCTGGGGCTGGCCATATCCAGGCAGCTCGTATCGCTGATGGGAGGCCATCTATGGCTTGAATCCGTAGAAGGGCAGGGCAGTACGTTTCATTTTACGGCCAGATTTACGCTGAGCGCGGAGCGGGAATGCAAGGATTCTTTTAATTTTAAAGACGCAAATATCCTTATCTCCTGCAATGTCCAATCGTGCGGCACGATAATCAGGGATTTTCTGATTGGCTCAAATGCCGAGGTATCAGAGGCGGCGGGGGCCAAGGAGACCTATGATAAGCTCGTCGCCGCCAGAGACAGAGGACGTCCGTATGACATAGTCTTTCTGGATATCAGGCTTTCTGGAGGCGGCGGGTTTAAAATGGCGGAACAGATAATGGGAGACCATTCGCTTGCCTGTCCTATCATTATGATGCTTAATACTAACCACCGCAACGGCGATATAGACAGGTGCCGGGATATCGGTGTGGCGTCGTATATAATTAAACCTATTAAGTATAAGGACGTCGTAACAACCGTGACAGAATTGCTCAACAAGCCGTTGTCTGGCTCAGCTTATGAGAGAAAAGTCAGGTCAAGCCATGTGCCGCCGCCCACAGGGGAAGCGCCGGTTCGTATTCTGCTTGTCGAGGACAATGTTACTAACCGCATAGTGGCCAGAGAGATTCTGAAAAAACGCGGGTATGAGGTTACCGAGGCCGAAGACGGCGCAAAGGCTGTTGAACTCCTTGCGGGGGCGATGTTCGACATTGTCCTCATGGACGTGCAGATGCCCGTGATGGATGGTTTTGAGGCGACAAGGCAAATAAAGGCCTCGCAAGCGACATTGGCAATTCCGGTTATCGCAATGACAGCCCACGCGCTAAAAGGAGACAGGGCCAGATGTATAGAGGCGGGAATGGACGACTATATAACGAAACCGATTAATTCGGTCGAGTTGATTGAGATGGTTAGAAAATATACAAAGGGACAAGAGACATCAGAAGCATCAGCCCCGGAACTCATGGTCTGCACGCGCCAGACGGGCCGTTCAGACCATGTGCCTCCGCGTGCAGCGCCTGCCGCCCCAGAGTCAGTCGGCGATAGCATCGAGGCGGACAGACTGGCGGTTGAAAATATCATGACACAGATAGACAAGTCTCAACTCATAGAATCACTGCCACAGGGGGAGTTAAGGGTGTTTATTGAAAAGGCGGTGAATATTATACAAACTATGAGGGATGCCCTTGAGGCCGACAATCATTCGCTTGCGGAGAAAAAAGCTGAGGCAATCAAAGACAATGCCGAGAAACTCTCCCTTGCGGAGATCAAGACGGCCGCGTTTCGTATGATGCTGGCGTTGAGAAAATCTGATATAGACAATGCCAACAAGCATTTTAAGTCAATAGTGGAGGGGCTGGATAAGTTAATCAATAAAACACACGAGGGTAAGGATCTAAAATGAGGATACTGATAGCCGACGACGAATCAATAAATCGAAGAATATTACAGGAGATGCTTGCTGATTATGCCGACTGTGACGTTGTGGTAAATGGTCTTGAGGTTATTGAGGCCTTTACGATGGCGCATGAGCAGAAGAGGCCGTATGAGCTTCTGTGTCTGGACATCATGATGCCCATTATGGACGGGTGTGAGGCGTTGATGCAGATTCGCAAGATGGAAACGGTAATGAATATAGGCCATGATGACAGGGTAAAGGTTATAATGGTAACGGCGGTGGACAGGCCTAATGAGATATTGCAGTCATACAACGGGGAATGTTCGGCCTATATGATAAAGCCGATAAACAAAAGGGCACTGATAAAACAAATAAAAGAAATAGGGCTGCTCGAATAAGAAGCGCTTGAGCAACCCTGAGATTGTGCCAAAAATTGCAGATGCCGGGGCCTCATACCTAAGAGTTAATTATAACACACCTGCGAACGCCCACACCTGCGAACAGCCCCGCGCCTACGATCCACCCTGGGCCATTTTGATGTTAATAGCCTGAAAGGGTTTTGCCGCGTTGGGCTTGGCCTTGCCAATTCTGAATTCCACATCAACGACATCCGTGTCATCCTTTGAATAACTGTCGTATTTATATTCGATCAGTTGCTCGAGTTTTTCGACGAGAATCTCATCTTCCACGTTGGAAATGTGAAAATATACGTTCTCTTTAATCGCATCCGCTATGAGAAACCCCCAACGATGCTGAAATATCTTCACCCTTCCTTTGAATATTTTTCCACTTTCGTACGCCTCGTCCTGTGTTAACCGGTTGGCATAACCGGAGAGTTCCTCTCCTTTTGCTGGGGCTGATTTCCCATTTTGTTGGGTGCGTACGGTGAAGCCTGACGGCTCGGTAACACTAAAAAAGGCATATTCGTCCGGGGACGCGATTCTCAGTCCTACGATGGACACGTCTTTATACTCCTTTTGAAAGGCAAAGGCAACCAAGGCGTTCTTGAGAAATTCATAGCCAAAACTGTTAATATTAGACAGTGTCAATTTCTTAAACTCGGCATAGATACTCTTTTTTATTCCATTCCTGTTCATTTTCTGCACGAAACCCTGTATCTCGTCAAGACGCCTCGATTCATTGCTGTCATCCACATAAGACGTTATTTGTAACGCGATAGGAAACGCCCCGCTAAAAGACGTAATCGGGATAAACCTGTGTACGAGGGCGTCAATCCCCAGTTGGTCAAGGTCCTGAGAGCGTTCAATAACCCAGTCCTTACCCAACAATTCGATGATTCTGTTTTCTAAATCAAAACCTTTCACTTCTTTATACCTCCTTTTTCTGACCTTAAGGAGGCCCCGGCGTTGTCAAAGAACATTCAGCACACGTATTTTACAACATAAGCGGATGTTTTTACAAATCGCGGCAGAAACTATGTCGCAGCCCAAACGCAACAGGCAAAACACGGAGAGATTTATGGGTGAAGGGGGGTTACCCCCCTTCGTCTTTAATCCTTACTCTTGAGCTGGCGTTTAATCAGCCCTTTGAACGTTTGCCGCTTTTGGCCCTTTGTCCTCTTCAACTATATCGAAAGTCACTGCCTGGCCTTCTTTCAGAGATTTGTAACCAGAACCCTGTATGGCCGAGTAATGGACAAATATGTCCGTTCCATCTTCCTTCTGGATAAAGCCATAACCCTTTGTTTCATTAAACCACTTTACCTTTCCGTTAAATGACATGTGCAGTCCTCCTTACTAAAGCGTACCTGCAAGAACACCCTGCAGTGTTAAAGGCTGTCCACTTACCGCCACCCGCACCATCATCCGCTAGGCCGGTATATTATTCTCTGAGAGGATAACGATTTTAGGCACATAGTTCTTTAATAACATCTCATTTCCATCTTCCTGTACATAGGCGAAGGCGAATATGATTATCTTATCGCCTTTAACACCCTTTCTGGCCGCGGCACCGTTGAGGCAAATTTGCCCTGAGCCTCTTTCTCCGGGGATAACGTATGTTTCGAAGCGTTCCCCGTTGTTGATATTGCTGATCATAATTTTTTCATAGGGATACAGCCCGGCGAGGTCCATCAGATTCTCATCCACTGTTAACGAACCGGAGTACGAGAGGTTGGCCTCTGTTACCGTTGCCTTATGTATCTTGGCTTTTAACATACACCTGAACATCATCTATTATAACAAATATGATGAAGTAATGCAAAATAAGAAAAAAAAGAGAGGCGCAAGCCCTGCCTGCGCCTCTCTTGCCTAAAGAGAATTAATATCCTACTAAATTTGTACCGTCGTCGCAGGTATAGCCGACGAAGCGCTTTTCAACTACACCGGACTGTGTCTGCAAGCAAGACATTACAATAGTCTTACATGTCGCAGTGGACGAGGTAATTGTAAGTACGCCTGAGTATGCGGTGATGGTGCCGGAGGGAAGCTCATCCGAAAGACTGGCTACCACCGTGCCATTGCGGTTGTAGATAGAATTCTTACTGAAATATAACATACGAGTAAACCCTGACATGGGGGCATATTGTGAGGCAATGCTGTGAGCGGTTTGAGCCGCTCCGCCTGTTTCTTTTGTCATCACCTTAAATGTTGCAGTGGTGCTGTTGTCAGAGGTGGTGTTATCAGGGTTCAGATTCGAGACCATACAGTAAGTAACCATCAAGCCATCTGTGTAGAGATACGGCAGCGTTAGATTGACTGTGCCTGCCTCTGCCCTTGTGTGCTGACATAATACCCCTGCTAAAACAAATACCGCTGCTACCGCTAATGGCGCCAGCATCCTCTTTACGGCCAATACCCTTTTTGCGACTTCACTTTTGAACATAGCTGCCTCCTTGCACAATTTAACTGCCTCAACGGGCAATCACAGGGGGACCCAATCCTGAATCCCATTCTCCATGCCTGATAATATTCTACCACATATATATCGGCATGTTAATGGCAATTCAATAGTTATATTCTGTAATTATTTCACATAAAAATGACAAACAAAAAATAAGTCGCGATACTTCCTGTTAGGGCGCCTATTATGACCTCCGCCATGGTATGGATTTTTGATTCAACGCGGCTTGCCGCTATTGCAATCGCACCAAGAAACACCATGGTTGACACAACTAAATTTTGGGTTATAAACGTTATCGAAACCCACACTGAAAAAGACAACGCCGCGTGTCCGCTTGGCATTCCTCCCCTTAGGGGATGTC
>JADFYL010000068.1 GCA_015233045.1 Nitrospirota bacterium
TGAACTTTTTCAGATGTTTCAGGGCGCTTTGATACTTTTCCTCTTCTTTGATAACAAGGTGGTGGAATTCGCATTTAGTGCACTTTCTGATTTTACTGGCAACACTCATTTTGCCATCAGGGTCTCCACACGCAAAAGGAACCGCCCAACATGCCCTACCAGCATTTTTACCACTGTGCAGTCCATCAAAAGAGGTCGCTATGGTCACGGGACAGAGGCCAAGTTCCTCAACCTTATCACCACCAGGCTCACGTCCGCACTTGTTGAACTCCCAGCAATTTAACTTTACCTTCTCCGCCTTTGCCGGGCTTATCACATCGCGCGGCTCACCCCGCGGGGCTTCTAACACCTTTTGGCCACCGTTGCCGCCGTTATCCTTTATACTGTCATAAATGTCCTCATGCACTATAAATACCTCCTTCGCGGAGCCAACCAAACACCCCTCTATCCTAAGCGTAGCACTTTTCCCTATCCAATGTCAACCGCGCGCCGCATAAGGATTAAAGACGAAGGGGGGTAACCCCCTCGTAATTTTGCACACATTTTACTTATTAATTTTTTTATAATCCTCGTATACCTTGGGGTCGTCCGTTACCTTGTAGACGTTGTAGCCGATAATCTTATAGCCGTGTGGCGAGAGCCTGACGGCATATCTCCAGTTGGCAAGCAACTCTGGATAATCATTGACTGTGACAACGGTCGTGAACTTATGCTCCCTAAAGAATGCCAGAAGTCTCGCACCGTAGTCGTAGTCTTTGTTTATCATAAAACCCTTGCGTCTGGCATAGTAGAGAATGCTTGGATTCCACAGGTGGTCTGTAATGATAATGTACTCATCAGGGGGGGTTACTGTCCTTAAGAAGTCGCTTATCGTGCTTGTACTGTATCTATTTGTAATCAACGGGAGTTTTAAATATGTTGTGGCGGTTTTTATGTAATAATAGCCAAGCAACATGAGGCAAACTCCCTCAATACATACCTTTAGGTGTAATGCCGATGTGTCTCTTTTATATTTCAGTAAGACTAAAAAGATGTGGTAAAGGGCAAATCCCGCTGCCACCGCTAAAAACGGCGTAACCGCCATAGGGTAATAATTATGTGCACGATATAAGTTAAAAAATATAAATACTGTCAAAAGTGTCCCGAAAAGGCCTGTGTAGATAAATTCCATGTATCTTCGCGAATGTTTCAGCGCGAAAACAAGGCCGACAGGGACAAGCACAAACGTAAATGGCATAAACGGTTTTATATGGCCAAAGATAGTCATCCAGTTGCTCAATTCAGCCCTCTGTTGCCATGTGCCATAGTTCCAGCCCTGCAGATGTCCTGATGTGAGCCATTCAGTAAATAAGGAAGAGTTTTTGACATTATCCGCGTGTATAGTCCAGAGGTAACCCGCCGCAAACGGCACGACAATTGCTATTAGGAGTTTTATGAAAAATGTCTTTTCATGTACCAGGCATGATAATAGGTAGGGCAGTAGTCCCACACCTGCCTTGTTGTAATTATTCCACAGTTGTTTCACCATGAACCAGACCAGGGGAATCACAACCGTCGGCATAGTCGTTATCTTTATCAGGTATCCAAGTGCGCCAAAGACAACCGCGCCGCCCAACGACAAAAGCATTTTATTTTCTTCAAGCAAACGCAAGAAAAAGTAAAAATACCCAAGCGCGCAAGCCACAGAGGCGTAATCTATCATGCTGGTACGGCTCCAGAATATCGTATAAGGCGACAACACATAACACAACACAATCGTATAAGCGATCCCCCGTTCCCTAAAAAAACGACCACACAAAATAAACAGAAAAAATGCGGAGAGATAGAAAAAAATTATATTTGCCAGTCTTGCCGCCACATCAATATTGGATATCCCCACCTTGACTATTAAGGCCGCCGCCGCCTGAAACAACGGGAACTCAAAAGGCGTCTGCCACGGCGGGCCAAATACCGGTGTCTGGTATGAAAAAAAGCTGATCCCCTCTTTTACGAAAGTCCATATGGTTATGGCGGTCTGTGTCTGGCGAAAGGCATGTTCCTCCAGTATCGGCGAGGCGATGTTGACCACCCTCACCAACGCTGAACAGATAACCAGCGCGATAAATACAATCTCCGCCGTCAGGCCACCCTTGCCATCGGCGGTATCGCCAGCATTGATCATGTCTTAAGTTTTTGAAGCTGGACACATTTCACCGTATCAAGCTTTCTGAAATTCATGCAGGCGTTGCATGACTGGCAGTCGCTCTTGTCCTTACCCGCCCTGAACTTATTCGGCAGGTCAGGGTCCCTTATCAATGGCCTTGACATTGCAATAAGGTCGGCGTATCCCAACTCCAGCATTTCCTCGGCAATGGCGCGCGTTCTAATACCTCCAACAAGTATTACGGGTATGTTCAGCGACATTTTAAACAATGCCGCGGGTTCCTTAAAGTATGCCTCGTCCTCAGGATGTAGTATCTTCGTGCGTGCCGGCCTCAGGCTGGATTCGTACATGCCGCCGCTTACCTCTATCGCGTCTATGCCAATGGCCTGAAGTCTTTGCGCTATCCTCAGCGACTCATCTGGCCTTAGTCCGCCGCAGCAGAGGTGGTCGCTTGAGTTCATTTTAATAAATACGAGGTAATCTCTGCCAACCGCCTCTCTTATGGCCTTATACACTTCCTCAAGGAAACGGAATCTCCTGTCTTCGTCGCCGCCCCAGTTGTCAGTCCTCCTGTTTGTATGAGATGACAGGAATTGGTTTACTAAATAGCCGTGGGCGCCGTGTATCTGCACGCCGTCAAATCCCGCGGCCTTAGCACGCCCTGCCGCCTCGCCAAAGGCGTGTATCATCGTCCATATCTCCTCGTCATCCATTTCGCGGGGCGTTATGTTCAGTACAGGCTCATGTACGGCGGATGGGGCAATCGGCAGCTCGCCACCAAGCAGCTCCGGATAGCACTGCCTCCCACCGTGGGCAATTTGGATGGCAATTTTGCCGCCAAGCGCATGGACGGCGCTGACTAGTGCGCTCAGGCCGTCTATGTATTTATCGTCGTAAATCCCGACCATCTGAGGCACGAACCTCCCTGATGGGTGAACGGGGGCACCTCCTGTTATTATCAGGCCCACCCCACCCCTTGCAATGGCCTCGTAGCGTTGTATCAGCTCCGGCGTAACGAATCCTTCGTTGTCAGCGCCCTTTTCGTATGTGGCTGAACGTACCAGCCTGTTGTCCAGCCTTATGTCTTTTAAGACGTATGGTTCAAATAGCATATCGGCCTCCTTTTGTGCATAGTATATAATTGTTGGCATATATTTGCCAATTTATATATAATTACACATGGTGTTATTTAAGATGGTTGCGCTTGTTTTAATCAACCCGCTGACGCTTGTCTTTATTGGTATGGTTTTTCTTGCTGTTACAAAGAAAAACAGACGGGTTTTTGCAATTTGTCTGACTCTGTATTTTTATTTATTCAGCATATCATTTACATCTTACTGGGTTTCTAATCTGTGGGGGGTTGCGGATACGTATAACCCTGAAGAGAAATATGAGGCTGCTGTCGTCCTGGCAGGGGTGCTGGATGTTGAATGGTATTCCATGAACAATTCGCTGTTTTACATACCCAATAACTACATACACCCGACCAGCAGCACCGAGAGGTTACTGGCTGGAGTTCACTTTGTAAAGACTGGCCATGCCGAGCAACTTCTGATTGGGCAATGGACATACTGCCCCATTAACAAGGCATATAAATCCATTGAAGAGGCAGAGAAAGTGAAGCTGTTTCTGGTGTCTCAGGGGGTTAATGAAAACAAGCTTGTCCTTTACGCCAATGTAAACAGAACCTTAGACGAGGCCAGGGGCGTAAAGGCTTACACAGAGAGAAATCGAATAAAGAAGATACTGCTCATAACCTCGTGGATGCATATGAGAAGATCAATTGCCATGTTCAAAAACATCGGCCTTACGCCGGACATATTTTCGACGAACAAGCCGCAGACGGGGAAACTCTCATGGACATCGTTCGTACCCTCGCTGCACGGTATAGCAGGTACGTTTGACTGTGTTTATGAGTTAGCGGCGTACGGTTTTTACTACGCCAAGGGCGACTTGCTGCCCTGAGAGGCACAGGTATCGGTGGGGGAATACTGAGAAAACGAGCTGTGGTAACCGGCATGGGGATAATAACCTCCCACGGCGTCGGCGTTGAGGCTAATTGGGAGAAAATCAAGGCCGGTGAGTCCTCTGTGGGGGAGATAACCACGTTTGACGCCAGTCCATACAGGGGCAGACTTGGCGCTGAGATAAGATGTGATACCAGCGCGCCGGTTTCACATTTGAGGGCTGGTAGACTTGACAGGGCCTCGCATCTGCTTATTTGCGCGGTGCGGGAGGCACTTGGGGTTGCGGGTCTCATCAAGCCGGGCATTGATGTCTTCTTGTCGCTGGGAACTACCCTTGGCGGGATGTTAAGCGGCGAGGCATTCCATCGCGAGGTAATAGAAAAAGGCATATCAAGGGCAAGGATTTCAAAGACACTTGACTACCTCGCCCATTATCAGGCGGTAAATCTCTTCAAAGAGTTTGCACTTACGGGGGATTACACCGTATTTTCTGATGCCTGTGCCTCATCGGCCAATGCTATCGGCCATGCCTTTGGCCTTATCGCCTCAGGACGGTATGATGTGGCCATTGCCGGAGGTTACGACACTATGAGCGAGTTCACATTCGCGGGTTTTAATTCTCTCATGGCCATTACGCCGGAGATTTGCAGGCCATTTGACAAAAACAGGACAGGACTGGTTCTTGGCGAGGGTGTCGGCATATTGATTCTGGAGGAGCTAGACCATGCCATGAGGCGTAACGCGAGGGTGTATTGCGAGATAACCGGCTACGGGGTTGCCTCTGACGCCTACCACATGACAAGCCCCGACCCCGACGGCAAAGGCGCCGCAAACGCGATGGCGATGGCGTTGAAAGACTCTGGATTCCCCGATATAGGCTATATCAACGCCCACGGCACGGCAACAAAATACAACGATTTAATGGAGGCGCGCGCCATAACAAAGGTGTTTTCCTCTGGCAATAACGGCGGCGTGGATATTCCCGTAAGCTCCATAAAACCCATGATAGGGCATCTGCTGGGGGCGGCAGGGGCGGTGGAGGCCATCCTCAGCATCATGGCGTTAGTTGAGGGCTGGCTTCCCCCGAATATAAACTATGTAACGCCTGACCCCGACTGTAATCTAAACATAGTTACGGTTGGCCGGGAGGCCAAAATCAGGGCGTTACTGTCCAATTCGTTTGGATTTGGCGGCTCAAACGCGGCTCTGATATTCGGGGAGTGCAGATGACAAGGCTGGCGGTTGCCGGAGTTGGTGCGATAAGCCCGGCTGGCGTTGGCGTATCAACCCTTGCTGAGGCAACCACCTTGGGGCGCTGCGTTGCCGCTGGCCCTATTAGTGAGACAAACGTGGCAGTGTTAAAAAAAATACGCCGAAGCGCCGCTATCACCTTATATGCCGCTACCGCCGTAGAAGAGGCGTTAAGAGACTGCGGGGTCAGCGGCTTTGCTGATTGTGCCCTAATTTCCGGAGTCACAAACGGCGCGCTTAATTTCAGCGCCGACTTCCATCACACCCTCGTGACCGAGGCAAAAGAAACGGCAAGCCCCACACTCTTTTCTGAGTCCGTACTAAATGCCCCGGCTGGAAATGCCTCAATAATCTTTAATATTCGCGGCCCGGTGTATTCCATTATAGGCGGCCAGTCAATTGCCATTAAGGCGCTCATGCTGGCCGCAACGCTTATAGAGACAAGGAGGGCACAGCGGGCTATTGTGGTTTGTGCTGAGGAACGTAACGAGTTGTCCTCGTTTTGTTACTCCCGATTCAACCCTAAGGCGGCACGGGTGTTTTCTGAGGGTGCCGGCGCCCTGTTAATCGAACCGGTGGACGAGCGAAGGCCAATTAATCCTGTTGAGTTGTGTACGATAACGGGGTATGCCGCTTACACAATCCCGGGCAGCCCTCATCTGGCGCTTCAAAGGGCAATAGACGGTGCGCTTTCAATGGCCGACCTTGAGGCGGCAGACATAGGGGTGGCCGTTTCAGATTATAAAACTGCCACGCTTTTTAGGGAAATCCCCACGCTGAGTTTTTCCGATTGCCTCGGTTATGCCTTTTGCGTCTCCACTATGTGGAATATAATTTTAGCGGCTATGGCCTGTGGCGGCGGTTGCCCTGTGAATCCATTATTTGCCGCCGGACTGAAAAAATATGCCAAACATTCTGAAATCAATCATGTTATTATATACGCGGCTGAGGAAGATGGAGACGCATCGGCCATTATTTTATCCAGAGTCGGCGCGTCATCATAGAAAGCGAATATGATTTCAGGGTATAAACCATGAATAATGTATGGGTAACCGCAATGGGACTGGTTGCGCCGCTGCGGCCATTCGACACTGTAGAGACCTTTTGGGGCGCACTCACCAGCGGGGAGGACTCTATTAAACTGCAGGCGCCTCCGCTGCTTAATACAAATCAAAAATGGCTTACGGCGGCTATTGAAACAGAGCCGGTTCTTAGGCCTGAGGATAAGTTTTTTTATATAGCCGAGGCGGCGCTGAAAATGGCCATCGGGGATTCTGGCTTGAGCGCTGAGGAGCTTCTGGGCGCTGACATGGTTATTGGCAGCATACTGGGAAATGTCCTCAGCCGCGAAAGGCAGCTAATAGACGGCAATATTCAAAACAGGACAGTTGAGGCCTCTCTGTCATATCCCGTAAGGTATCTGGGACAGCACTTTGAAATTGGAGGCCGTCTAAGTGCCATATCAACTGCCTGTGCCTCCGGCACAGACGCAGTCGGGATAGCCGCAAGGAGTATAGCAACGGGAGAGGCTGAGGTGGTTATTGCGGGAGGCATTGATGTGCTTAGTGATTTTGCACTTGCGGGGTTTAACCTCCTTCAGGCGCTCACAGAGGACAAGGTGCGGCCGTTTGATAAAAAAAGAACCGGGCTGGCTCTCGGCGAAGGGGCGGCCTTTTTAGTCATTGAAGCAGAAAGACATGCGTTGGCACGTGGCGCGAAGTGCTATGGGCGCGTACTTGGTTACGCCTCACGGGCGGACGCCTCCCATCTGACCGCGCCGCACAGGGAAGGCAGGGGGCTTGCCAGCGCGATTGCCAATGCCTTATCACAAAGCGGCCTCAATGCTAGTGATATAAATTATATTAATGCCCACGGCACCGCAACTGTGTATAATGATTTGATGGAGACTAAGGCTATAAAATTGGCCTTTGGGGAGGCGGCATATACAACATATGTGTCCTCAACGAAATCAATGCTTGGGCACGCCTTCGGCGCCTCAGGGGTGATTGAGGCCCTCTGCGCCCTGATGGCGATAAATACGGGAGTAATCCCCCCGACGATAAACTATCGCTACCCTGACCCACAGTGTGACCTCAACTATGTGCCAAACACCGCAAAGGCAACGCCCGTCGGGGCGGCAATGTCCCTCTCGGCGGGTTTTGGCGGGCAAAATGCCGCCGTGATTTTCGCAAGGCGACCCCAAATATGAAAACAGTGGAAATAGTTGTGACCGGAATGGGATATTCTTATTCAGATGACCATAGTGTTATTGAAGAGACTCTTAATTCAATCAGGCAGCGCACGGGCAAGACGAGGTTTATCCATGACATAGAAAAGTGTGCCGTCACGGCTGTGAGCGTTGCTCTGGACGATGCGGGGATCGCCTTTCCATCAGGAAGAGACGATATTGGCCTCTTCATGGGGATTGATGACTCGGTAGAGGACGTGAAGGATGATTTCTTCAGAGGCGTGCTTGGCCACGGTATATACGGGGCAAGTCCGCTGATGTTTCCCTTTACCTCACCAAACGCCTTCTCCGCCCAGATTACTATTGTGTTTGATATTCGCGGTGAGTGCGTGTTGATGCCTGTTAACTATTCCTTTGAAGATGTGATAAAATACGCCGCGGTGTGTATAAGAAATGGATATGCGAAGATAGCGGTATCAGGAGGCGTGCTTAGGAGGGAGAGCAATGTCTATGAGGCCGGGTTTTTTGTCCTCGAAGACGCACAGGCTGCAAAGGACAGAGGGGCGACGGTGTATTGCCGACTATGAGATTTTTTGATTCCATAGATTTCTCATCCCCCGCTGATATAAAAAATGTTCAGGGCAAGCTCCTTGAGGAGTTGATAGGGCGTACCAGTTTGTATTATAAAGACGTATTCAGGCAAAATAATATCGCCCCCAACGAAATAAAGAGAGTTGATGAGCTGCCATTTACAACAAGGGACGACCTTCAGCGGCATAACTGGGATTTTTTAGCGGTGCAACGCAATGCCATCAGAGAGATTGTCTCAACCACAGGCACAACAGGGCAGCCCCAGTTCATAGCAATGACCGAAGGCGACATTGATAGGCTTGCCTATAACGAGCAGCGAAGTTTCACATATACTGGCGCAAAAGAAGGAGACCTGTTTCACATTGCCGTAACCGGAGACAACCTCTTCATAGCCGGTGCCGCCTACTACAGGGGGCTTATCAGGCTAGGGGCGGCGGTTGCCAGAGTAGGCCCTCAAAACACAATAAGACAGTTCGACCTGATAGAGAAACTGCGGCCTTCGGCCATTGTGGCCGTACCGTCTTTTATGCTTCACATGGCGCGTGCAGCCAATGAGTTGAAGATTGATCCAAAGGATTTGAATATTAAAAAGGCCGTGCTCATTGGGGAGAGCATAAGGGATATGTCATTGAGGTCAAATGCCCTTGGGGAACTTGTGGAAGAGGCCTTCGGCGACATATGTTACTCCACATACGGCATAACCGAGGGACAGGTGTCGTTTTGCGAATGCGGCCAAAAAGAGGGGCTCCACAGCCATCCAGACCTTGTCATTGCAGAGGTGGTTGATGAGGCGGGTGTGCCGCTTGACGACGGTGAGATAGGAGAGCTTGTCCTGACAACCCTGCAAATCGAAGGGATGCCATTAATAAGGTACAAAACGGGGGATATAACGTTTAAGATAACCGAGCCTTGCAAGTGTGGCCGAAACTCCCTTCGTATAGGGCCGATTATCGGCAGGAAAATGCAAAGACTTAAAATAAAGGGCGTCACCTTGTATCCTAAGACAATAGAAAACGCTATTTGTAAATTGAAAGATGTAGTGAATTACCAGATAGAGGCGGCCACGGGGGAGAATCATTCAGACAGGGTTATCCTTAGAGTCGGCTCATTGAGAGCAGATAAGGCGTTTCGGGACGGCATCATAGAGAATCTGCGCGCGAAGGCCCGCGTCACCCCGGAGTTGGAAATAGAAAGCCCCGACTCAATAAATAAACGGTTATATGACGGGGGAGCACGTAAGGCCGTTGTTTTTAAAGATGTACGGAATAAAGATTAACGACGCAGGGAGGTAACCCCCCTGCACCCCTATTTTCGCAAGCTATTTGACCACAGGTTCGCCGGTATATATCACCCGAAACTGATTTGTTGGTATTTTTGCAACACTCTTATAAAAACCCGGCAATAAATCGTCCCACTTCTTTTGGTTATCATCGGAGTCCGGGGCAAGAAGCTGTGCCTGAACCGCCATCGCCCCGCCGTTGTCCCCCAAGTACATTCCATATTTCTGCAGGGCCTTCGCTACAACTTTTCCTTCCTTGTTTAACCCCCAGCCATCGAAATCCTTCTCCGTAAGGGCTGGATTAAGCTGAAAGCGCATACCCTCTATGGGATATTGCTCACCCTTAACCGCACCGTCGCTTCTGGCAGCCGGTGAGATAAATATCGCGTCGCCCGTCTCCGGTTTCCTGTTTTTGGGAAACGTGAAGATCATTGCGTGCCTTATTTCACCATGCTTGACCTCCTCAGGGCGTATAAGCCCCGCAATCAGCGGAAATCCCGCACCACGTCCGCCTATAAGAAACCATCTTTTACTGCCCTTAGGATTTGCAACGCCGGAACCTTTCAGGTCCCAGATATTAAAGGTTGTGCATTTAGGTGTGTCATCGTCTTTTCTCCATCTGTAAACAGACATCTCCCACGACGTGCCAGCCGCCGGGTCAACTATGCAGATATGGCCGTCATCTGTCGGCTCTCCCCACATCTCCTTCGTCACAGGAATTGCCACATCGCTTACGCCGGCCTGGTTTTTATCCCATGTGTCAAATATCTTCGTACTCCTGACCTTTGTCAGCGGGGTCTTTTTTGAGTCAACAACCCATACGGGAATAGCAAATATCTTCGCCAGACGTATGTTCTTAGCCTCAGCCTCAAGGGTTTTCATTATTAGCTCAGAATTAGGATGGGTTTTGGCGTCGGCAGGTATCGGCTTATTCCACGGTGACTCATCTGAAAACGGCCTCCAATCCCCCGGCAGACTTCCAGGGTCCAAAGCAAATGCCATGCCATGGGTTAGCAATAATATCAATAGTGTCATTATAAGTTTCCTGGTCATTTTACCCCCTCAAACCGTACACACCCAACATCAGGTCACGCATGGTTTCTATTGAAAATTCATTTTTGACGAGCGCATACCCGGCCTCGCCCATCGCCTTACTCTCACGAGGATTGTCCATAACATACCTTATCCCCTCCACAAGCTCAGGGACATTCGAAGGCGGCACCAAAATCGCCGTCTCCCCATTTTTTAGAAGATGCGCTATGCCTCCAACTTCTGACGCCACAATCGGCAACTTACAGGCACATGCCTCTAAAAGCGCGTACGGCAGCCCCTCAGACAGTGACGGCATACAAAAGACATCCGCCATAGGAAGCAACGCCTCAACATCAGTGCGAAACCCCACCAGTGTTACTTCGTGCGAGATGCCCAGTGACGTAATTCGATCTCTAAGGGTCTCAAGCTCGCGGCCTTCTCCTACTATCAGACATTTCACTGTCTTGCCTGCCTTAAGCAGCGCGTCAACGGCATTGATTAAATAGATATGGCCCTTTACCGGCTCAAGCCGTCCCACGCTGATTATAACAAAATCGTCCTCCGCCAGGCCAAAGGTAGCCCGACGCCTATGTCTGAGTGGGTCAATTTCTGGCATCGCTATCCCGTTGCGCGTCAGTGTTATCCTGTGTTGCTTTGCCCCGAGGCCAATGAGGTAGGTGTTTACAGCCTCCGACACAGATACAAAGGCAACGTCAAAAAACATGTTCATCTTTAATACCAGCTCGTATAGTAATTTCCTAATGCCTGTTTCCGTATGTCCATAGCTGCTGTGGACTGTGCATATTTTCAGCGGCGTACGGGCAAAGACGCTCGCCCAAAGTCCCCAAAACTGCGACTGTGGATTGTGGGCGTCAACGACGTTAAATCCCCCCTCCCTTATTATATGGTAAATACTTAAAAGGACACGCGGACTTGCCTTGCTCATCGAAAGAGGAAATGTGTTCAGACTTCGTTCCTGAAGTTTTTGCTGAAGCGGGGTGTTAGCCAGTGTTACGACACCGTATTTGCATCTGCCGTGAAGAAGCTCCGCCGTCTCAATAATCCGTACCTCCGCACCACCAAAGCGCATTGATAGCGCGATTATTAATATGGTAGGGGGGGCGGGCTTTGGGTTGTCAGTCATTTTTTATTGGTACCCATTTAACTACCTCTTTGCCTCTTAAAAAATCTATCACGCCTAATAATGTACCATAATTCCCCAACGTAAAATAAAACGCGACTGAAAATAGGTGAGTAATCAGCTTTATCTTCCTGATTCGCGACAACACCAGAAGATAAACAACATTGGAGGCGTAAAACGCTCCCTGCAGGCCGAAAAATATTGCGTAGTATGTGTTGACTCTAGCAAGAAAAAGGGAGCTGATAAATAGGGTGATTAAAAATACCGGCAGTAGACGCCTTATGATTTTATTGACAAAAAGATTTATAGAGTACATGCCAAATCTAAACGGGTTTAATAGCTCTTTGTGGATAGCTATTCCCCTGAGGCTTGTCGTGACTATCCTTTTTCGCCGTATGATTTCGTGCTCAGGATTTCTTGAAGGTGTGTTTATTAAGGCGGCAGCGCCGTGTTCATAGATAAACCGGTAGCCCTGGCTTACAATGGCAAGGTTGATAAACAGGTCGTCTGTAACTGAGGGTGGAATGGTTTGATAGAGCGATTTTCTGATTGCGTATAGTTTGCCGTCATTCGATGAGACGCTCCCCGTAAGGCTCTCCAGCCGTTTGATAGCGGTATCAAAATCAACATAGTAGCGCTGGGCGTCTTTGAGATTCCCACTGTCGCCGATAACACGCCTTCCAGAAACACCACCTATATCGGGGCTGGAAAAGTTGCGCAGAAGTGCGGGGATGGCGTCTTTAGATATGATGGCGTCCGCGTCTGTAAAGACTAATATTTCGCCTTTTGCCGCCTCCGCCCCCGCGTTTACTCCGGCGTATTTTCCAAGCTGCTCGTCCAGTCTTATAAAGCGTATATGCTCATCCTTGTCCCCTTTGATTATCTCATCAGTCTTGTCATAAGAACCATCGGAGACCACAATAATTTCATAATCGTCAGTGCCATAATCAAGCGAATGTGAATTTGCTAATTTTGCCCCGATTATCTTGTCTCCATTGTGGACGACGATTATCAATGATACGGTGGCACGGTATGGCCTGAGTACGCGCTCCTTTACGGGCTTTATCAGATAGGTAAGGTAGGCAAGAAGTGGGTTAAGAAGGAAGAATGAAGTAATTGCGAATATCGAAAGCGCGAAAATCCACGTAATCACTTCTTCCCCGGCAGAGATAACCTGTACGCGGCCTGCGAAGCCCCTATCGAAAAGAGAAGGTATTTATGGAACGGGTCGCTGTAAATAAATAAATATATCATCAGGATTATAAATGAAAATAGATATATTTCGGCGTATGAAGCGCTTTCTGTGTCCCCGTTAGCCTGAAAATTCTTCCTCGCGGCAATGTAATTCCTCAGCGTCAGCCATAGAATTGCGGCGAAAAGTAAGGAGCCTATAATTCCGGTTCCAACCAGATATTCAAGGTAGGTATTGTGCGCGTAACGTCTGTTTGTCCAACCCTCCTTCTCAAACTTGCGGGCATAATCTGATTCGCTATAGATGTCCCTGAATGTACCCAGCCCTGTCCCAATTATGGGGTGCTTAAAAAATGAATCTATCCCAACTGTAAGATACGTGGCACGTCTGCCTATGGATGTGTCGGCCTGCGGGTTGATTATATTTTTGAAATGCTCAGTATATGACTTTGGCAGTAGCCCTATGATAAGGACAACGGCAAGGGCTACCACAAACAACTGTACAAACATAAGCTGCACGTTCATCTTCTTTATATACTTGAAAAACATAATAAACAGTATCAGCGTAGTTATGATTGCCCCTCCTCTGGAAAACGAAAAAATAACCCCCAGCACGTTTATAACAACCAATCCCAGGTAAAACGCCTTCATTGCCGGCCTCTTTGCCTTATCAAACATTGTTACGAGAAGCGGCAAGGCAAAGGCAATCATAAGCACATAGTTATTCGGGTCGGTACTGCCTCCGAGACTTCTTTTAAACTGGCCGGACTCTATATTCTCCGCAAAAAAAGATACGTTAAAAAGATACCCGACGACCCCAAAGAGCGAACTCAACGAGACACTATACACCACAACAGCAGGAAGGTACTTAAACAACGCTTCCTTGTCTATAAAATACATGCTTATAAGGATAAACATCCCACCTGCGGCAAAAAGGCCTACATCGTGAAACGCGGTTGCCGGATAAGGAGATAACATCGCCGATATTAAGTCCACAACAAAAAGAAGCGCCACAGATGGCCATATCCTGGATTTCACCTCCGGCGGCATATGCCGCTGGTAAAATGTCTTAAAAAGCATATATAAAGTGAGAATGAGCGCTAGTACCCAGTGTATCCTCAGAGAACTCGTCTCCGATACGCTCCTGTACGCGCCAAATGGGATAAGAAATATAATCGAGTAGTAACCATACGCGGGATATTTATACGATATTGCCAGAAAAATTATCAGCAACGCTGGCACTATCGCCAGATAATAATACGGCGTGGTCATGGCCATCGCTATCGCAAGGAATATCGCCAGATACAGGGCCTTCTCCAGAGGGCGGTTCGTTAACGCGGCAACAAGTTCTCTCATATCTGGGCCACACTCTTTTGTAAAAAGTACTGGTGTATCGTGTATGCGTTTAATGGAGAGGCGGGGGTGTAGTTAATTACGTAGGCGTGTTCCAGCAATTTATCGCCTGATGGGTATTCCTTAAATATCACGCCGTCACAAAGGGCAGTCTTTTTCTTTTTTGAGAATATTTCGAGTTTATAAAAATACGTCTCATCACGGTTCATCTTATTGTCCGTAAAGATTAAAAAAGCGTCCTCGTTTATGTTTACCAACAACCCCTCGTTAGTTAATTGCCCGTCATAACCAAAATAAATCCTTTTCATTTTGTCGTCCGCATGGGCCTCTTTATTATTTACCGACACGTCCTCCCGCGTCAAATTGTCTTTATGGCCATAATAAACCTTACCGTTTTCAAGATAAACCCTGTCAAGGTATCTCTTGTCCTCGGTGTCGCGTCCTATGGCGCGCAATACCACCTTCCTCCAAATAATGGGGACAATCTTCAGTACCGCATACTTTACCGATAGGTATGCGGTGTAAAATATCAGGACATAGTCAACTAAGATATTCTGCCTTTTTGCAATATACATATTGTCAACAAGGGTACGCAGCCGCTTTGATGAGTTGTGAGGAGTGAACAACTGCGAATAGCCAATCAGCCCGGGCTTAACAATGAACCTCCTGTCATATCCCTTTATATCTTTACAGAATTTCTCATATATCGCCGCGCGCTCAGGCCTTGGGCCTATAAATGTCATATTGCCCTGTAAGATGTTAAATAGTTGCGGCAGCTCATCCAGCCTTGTCTCCCGCAAAAATCTCCCGACTTTGGTTACTATGTCGC
>JADFYL010000069.1 GCA_015233045.1 Nitrospirota bacterium
CATTTATAAAATCTTCGATATTTACCGACGAGAAGTCAATGCTCTCGCAGAGCTTGTCATGTATGACCGCTAAAACCCTGACTCTGGAGTAACTGCTTCTGAAAACGGCGGCAAACTCAGGGTTGGTTATATTCGAGAGGCCAAGGTTGAGCATACTTGAGATAATTTGAAGGTTGTTTCTAACCCGATGGTGAACCTCTTTTATGAGTATCTCCTTTTCCTTAAGAGAGACAGAGAGTTGTCTATTTGTGTTGTCAAGTTCCTGAGTCCTGCTTCTGACCATATCCTCAAGTTTATCGTTGTATGCGGCGAGAAGCTGGTTCAATGTGGTTAGTTCATTTTGAGTTTGTTCCAGGTGGCTATTTTTTTCATCCAATGACTTCTGTAAACGATATATCCTAAGATGGCTCTCCACACGGGAGATGACCTCTTCCTTTTGAAACGGCTTCGTAACATAGTCCACCCCGCCGTATGTAAAGGCGTTAACTTTATCCGATACATCAGTGAGGGCGCTGATAAAAATTACCGGAATGGCGGCGGTAAGAGGGTTTGACTTCAGGGCACGGCACGTCTGCAGCCCATCCACACCCGGCATCATCATGTCAAGGAGAATAATATCGGGGACACTATCTCTGCAGACGTCCAGCGCCTCCTGCCCGCCGTAGGCCTTCGACACATCAAACCCGTTGCGGGTCAGTATGGTGTCCAACAGCTTAACATTCTGCGATTGATCATCAACTACCAGCACGCATCCCTTAGAACTCACTCTTTATCTTCGCCCCCGTTATCTTCGCCCCCGTTGAACCTTCGACCTCCCACCGCAGACCTGGCCTACAGAACCTACAACCAACGGGTTCCCGTTGTCACGGGAACCCGAACTCATCAACAGCATCTACCCCAACAACATCTCCACACCCATAGGAGATGCCCAAAAACCCGACACTATCGGTAGTGTCGGTAGTGGCCGTAGTGACCGTATGGGCGGCCAACAGACACCCAATACGCAGGCGGTGGCGGCCAGTAAAAGGCATCCCAGTACGGTGGCGGCGGAGCGTAAACCACAGGTGCCGGTGGAGCATAAGCCACGGGCGCTATTACGACCGCAGGCCTACCCCAAAAACCAGGAGCGGGCGGCGGTGGAGCTAACGGCACTGGCGGCGCAACCACAGCTACAGGAAGCGCACCACCAAAGGGCGGTGGAAAGGCCTCTGCAGCCAGCGGTACTACCACCAGACACACAACGGCCAACAACAACAGCTTAGTTTTCATTACACACCTCCTTGTCCTATTATCTCGCAAACCACATATCTAGACTAAAACTAATCTTTATTCATTGTCAAGAAGGATTTTTTATTTTCAAAAAGGGATTTTTCAGGGGGGCAGGGAGACACAGAGCTGTTGTGTCAATTCGCGGGCTTGACATACGGGGCGGGTAAACCATACAATAGGCTGTGTAGAGGACTGCTAATGAATGTACTGTTAGTTCAGCAAGACGAAGGAGTAAGGGCGTATCATGTACCGCTTTATCCAATAGGGCTTTCATATATCGCGGCTGCCCTGAAGGAGCACAGCGTCAGGATATTCAATCCGAATAGTTTTGAATATCCGGGCTCTTTGGAGGAATTAAAAAAAGAAATAGTTAGATTTAATCCAGACATCGTGGGGTTGTCAATAAGAAATCTTGATACGACTCAACGGCGTGACCCGCATATTCAATTTAAGACCGTAAGGCCTACGATAGATGCCATTAAGGAGGCCTGTCCAACAGCAAAGATAATAGCGGGTGGGTCAGGGTTTTCCCTTTACGCAATGGAAATAATGAACAGGATTCCAGAAATTGACTATGGCGTATTCCTTGAGGGAGATGAGTCAATTGTGCAGCTGCTTGATAATCTGGATAGGCCTGAGACAGTCAGAGGTATTTTTTACCGCGGAAACGGCGCCAAAAACCCCTCTGAGGCAATCTTTACCGGCACAAGGGCTACACCTGATTTTAGCAGGATTCCCATGCCTGACAGGGCCCCTCGCGTGATTGACACAAAGAGTTATATTGGGGACTATTATAATATCTTAGGTGTACAGAGCAAGCGTGGCTGTGTGTTTAAGTGTACGTACTGCAGTTACCCATTTCTGAACAACGACAGCGTGAGGCTTCGCAGCCCTGTGGAAGTTGTAGATGAGATAGGGCATATGATTGAAAATTATGGACTTAAGAGCTTTGTCTTCGTTGACAGCGTGTTTAATCTGCCAGAGAGGCACGCAAGAGAAATCTGTAATGAGATTATACGAAGGAAACTGCAAATAAAATGGGGGGCGTGGTTGACCCCAAAGATGCTGACAGTGGAGTTTCTGCATCTGATGAAGGAGGCCGGCTGCGTGCATGTCGGGTTCTCGCCCGATGCCGTAACGGATGAGGGATTAAGATATCTGCAAAAAGGGATCACCTACAAAGAGGTCAAAAACAGTATAAAGGTTATGCGCAAGACTAAGGGCATTGTCGCTACATATAATTTCTTCTGCGCATATCCCGGCATGGATTTGCGGGCGGTGCTAAGGACTATCTACTTGTATTTTAAAATACCGCTGGCCATATTTGCCAGGGCCTCTGTGGGGTTGGGCTGGATACGAATCGAGCCCCATACGGCTGTTTACGACACTGCGTTGAAAGAGGGTATAATAACAGAGGGACTTGATATGCTGCCGGAGAAGGAGGAGGATTTGTTAAAACTCTTCTACGTCCCTAAGAGGCTGTGGTATGCAACCCTGGCATTTGATATTTTGGCCTTTTTAGCCGATGAGTTAATAAAACCTGTGGGCCGCGCCGCGTTCCGTATTGTAAACAAGCTCAAAGGAGAGAGGCCGCACGTCTGAGGATGAGATTAAAGGAATCAATTTTTGACATAGGGATGTGGGTGTTTTGGTTTCCCCTGAGGGCAGTGGCAAAGCTCCTGCCATTGAAGATGGCATATTCAATAACGAGGCTGTTGGCCCTGCTTGTCTGTATTTTCTATAAGGAACTCAAGGACAAGATAAAGGAACAGCTTGTCCGTATTGTGCCTGATAAAGATAATCTCAGGGAGTTGAACAGGCTGTCAGAGCAGACCATAGTCTACGATTTAAAGAGGCGTATGGAAGAACTCCTCTTAGGGACGCTGTCGAAGGAGACAATTGAGCGGATTATAACGTACGAGGGGTGTGACAATCTCAAAGAGAGCGTTGACAGGGGTAAGGGGACGATAATTTTATTGTCTCATTTCGGCTCATTTTTCATGATATTGCCGGCACTCGCCTTCAAAGGTTACAGCATAAGCCAGATTGTCGGGCCGTCGCCCTACAGAAATAAGATTCAAAGGATGATCTTACGGGCGAGGCATAGTGAAAACGCCAAACTGCCGGTCAAGTTTATCTTCAGCGAAAACGGCTTACGGCCTATATTTAACGCACTAAAGAACAATGAACTTATCGCCATGGCCCTCGATGGAAGGGCGGGGGATGTATGGGTTGACGTCCAATTCTTTGGTAGAACCGCCCATTTCTCACAGGGTATCCTAAAGCTGGCCATTAAGACAGGGGCCACCATCCTGCCGACTTATATTATCAGGCAGCAAGACGATACACACAGGCTGGTGTTTGAAAGGCCCATCTTTGCGGAAGGTCTTCCCAGGGACATCGGCACTGTGGCCGAATATACACAAAGGCTTGTGTCCATTCTTGAGGGTTACGTATCAAAATACCCGTCTCATTTTGCGATGATTATGACCATTGTTGCCGAGAATGTCAGAAAAGGCATTTATAAGAAACCCTTGTTTAAGCCGGTTAACAGCGGTTGAGCGTGAGAAAGCTCCGGCTGACTCTGCTTGCCATTTTATTTGTGGTTGGATTAACCGCCCTGCTTGCCGAGGCCATTTTAAGGCTCTTCCCAAGCTGGTACACGGAGTATGGTAACAACATATATTATCGTTACACGCAAGACAAGAATATCCTGACCCCTGAGCCTAATCAAAACGCCTCGTTCAGGAACTCCTGCTATAACATCCCTGAGATAAAGATAAACTCTGTCGGCTACAGGAGCTATGAATGGGATAAGCTGGGCACGCCGAGGATAGCAGTCCTTGGGGATTCCTTCGTGGAGGGCAAGCAGGTTGCTGAAAATACCTATTTTGCCGCCGCCCTAAGGGGGGTTTTACATGTGGACGTATTAAATTTCGGCGTAAGTGGCTACGGAACTATCCATGAGTACCTTCAGTATATAAGAGATGTAAGGAGTTATAAGCCTAAGATAGTCCTCTTGTTCTTTTGTACGTTTAACGATGTAAACGGCAACTCCTGCAAACTGCTGACAGGGGGTTCGATGCTATCATGTGCCAGCATAGAAAACGGCTCTGTCGTTGTAGATGAAAAAAAGGGCCAAAAGAAGATCAAGTCTTTAGTTAACTTTCTCTACAGGTATTACAAGACGTCATTATTTATAAAGACCGTGTTTATCCAGCACAGAATAGACGCCCGCTCCAAAGAGAAAATTAGTGTGATGCCGGATGATTACTATGCCTATATGCCCCCAAAGGGCGATTGGCCGGAGGCATGGGCGCTTACGGAGTATTTCCTGAAGGAGCTTAAAAGGGAAACCGACAAGGACAACGCCACACTGATACTGATGCCGGTTGTGGAACATATACGAATGGTCAAAAGCGTGGATGAGGAGCTGAAAAAAACCCTTGGCGTGGAGGCCCCAAAGGGGTTCGACCCCGAATATCCCGTCAGATGGCTTGCACAGACAGCGCAAAAGAATAATATTATTTTTTATAACCCCGAACCGTTTTTCAGGCGGTACAGGGATGACCATAACCTGCCGTATCCATATTTCTCGTATCGCTGCGACGGGCACTGGAACCCGCTCACTCACTTTCTCATGGCCAATCTAGCGGCCGAGTTTCTGATTAATAACGGTTTGATGGCGAATAAAGACAATGCGCTTGCCCAAGCAGAGAATAACCTCAGGCGCGCCCCAAGGGAGATTCTGGGTATTGCGGCATACAAGGCAATCTATGAGGATGGTTTTTATAATGGCCATGTGAAATAAGGGCGACATACAAACACCAGTTCGCGCAGCCTGATGAGTAACTGTTATTTGTAAATATGGCGTTTTCCCGACGCTTTCTTTTTATTAAACTTGTCAAAAAGGCCCTCAATGGCGTGCAAAATTACCAAATGTGGCCGCCTAAGCAGCATTCGCGGCTGTGAGTACCTCATAACATCCCTTATTTGCCGCCGTTTGTCGGGCTTATAGCAGTGGATCGTACACTTCGAACACGTAGGTTTATCGTTTTGATATACGCACTTATCAAGGCGCTTGTGGGAATACTCAAGCAGCGCCGCACATTCAGGGCAAAGGACACCCTCTGAGTGATGGAGCTTCTTACAGTAAAACCCAATCATTTTCGTTACGATACTCTTCTCGAACTCTATTCTGTTGCGGCTAAACATCCTCCGCCCCCTTGACACTCACGTTCGGCTGTGGTAAACTATTGCTATCCTTCCCTTGCGGTGCAGGAACTCGTTGCGCCGGTTAATCTCCGGTAACGTTTGCGCTCCTATCGGACGAGGGAGGCTTTGTCCTTCTCGTAAGCAGTCAATACCCATTTTTTACTTGCCTTGTTCCAGTCCAATCTGATTGCGGTTTGCCCTTGAACTGTGTGTATACGGGGCCAAAATCCCCTTGGGTTTGACTACAGGGCAATCTTACTCCGCGCCGAGATACACATCTAAGTCACCGGGCCAACGTTTTCGGCGTATACACCAATGTTTCTGAACTTCTGATGTCTTGCCTCTATGAGCTGCCCGATGGGTATGCCCCTCAGTTTTTCAATTTCGCTGAGAACGTATTTTTTTACATTAGCGGCGGCCTCGTCATGGTCCCTATGGGCACCACCCTGAGGTTCCTCTATTATCGCGTCTATTACATTAAAACCCTTCAAATCGGCCGCGGTCAGTTTTAAGGCCGTCGCCGCACGCGCAAAATCCTCCTGATTCAAACCCTTCCCCGTGTTCCAGAGGATGGCGGCACAACCCTCAGGCGATATGACTGAATACACTGAATGCTCAAGCATGACAAGCCTGTCCGCCACGCTAAGGGCGAGCGCCCCGCCACTTCCCCCCTCCCCTATGACTATTGACACAATGGGCACGGCGATAGAGAACATCTCCATAAGGTTTGTCGCTATTGCCTCAGACTGGCCGCGCTCCTCCGCCCCAATGCCGGGAAATGCGCCAGGCGTATCCACAAAGGTTACTATGGGGAGGTTGAATCGCTCGGCTAATTTCATTATGCGCAAGGCCTTTCTGTAGCCCTCAGGATGGGGCTGGCCAAAATTTCTGATAATCCGGTTCTTTGTGCCCCTGCCCTTTTGGTGTCCCGCTATCATCACCGCAACATTGTCAATTACGCCAAAGCCGACTACAATGGCCGGGTCATCGGCAAACCTCCTGTCGCCGTGAAGCTCGGTGAATTCACTTGCAATCCTCTCTACGTAGTCCTGCGTATAGGGGCGCTCTGGATGTCTTGCCAACTGGCATTTCTGCCACGGGCTGAGGCCAAGGAATATCTCTTTTCTGAGCTGCTGAAGCCTCTGCCTGAGGGCGGCTATCTCCTCGTCCTGCCCCGCGGCGTCAGCGCCACCAAGCTGCGTCAGCTCTTCTATCTTTAGTTCAATCTCTTCTATGGGCCTTTCAAAATCTAAATATACCTTCATATCTCTGTTAGTTTAACTGAACCGAGCCCTTGTGAGTTAGCGACTCAAGCGCATCAATTAACACGATGTCGTTGGAGGCGCAGTAGGAGGTGGCAATTACGGTCTCCTTCTCATCATCACAGAGGCGAAAGTAAACGGGAATAGCACCTTTTGCCGTAGTAAGGGCGCCCTTTATTTTAACAAACTGTTCACGGCTGCAGAGCGCCGAATCAAGTCTTATCTCTATTTTTGTGTATCGCTCATCCAGCGCCCTTTGCAGTTCCTGAACCGACGAGACAATTACTTTATGTCCCTTTTCAGAGGAATCGTGTCGGCCACAGATGATTATTACCGCGTCTTTTTTCAACAGCGGCTCGGCTCGCTGAAATACGTCGGGAAATACTATTGCCTCCACTGAGCCGTCGTCGTCCTCGATGTTTAGTATTGCCATTTGTCCTTTTTTGTCCTTCAACTGCTTCTTTTTTATTGAGGTTATAATACCGGCCAGACGAACATCTTCGTTTGTCGGCATGTCGTCAAGGGCAGATGTCCTGGTGATATTTATCCTTTTCAGTTGGCCCTCATATCTCCTTAGGGGATGGCTTGATATATAAAACCCAAGCGCTTGTTTTTCATAGCCGAGTTTTTCGCTTTCCTCCCATTCATATACCTGTCCGGTGTGCTTAAAGTCTGACGGGTCTCCAAATAGCGAGGGCATAACGCGGGTTCCCGTTAGGAGCATATCAAGGCTGTCAAAGGCCATTGCGCGGGATTTAATCATGACGTCAAAGGAGCCGGCCTTTATCAGGCTCTCTATGACCTTCTTATTTACCTTGCGAGAGTCCACCCTTTGAATGAAATCCTCCAACGAGGCAAACGGTTTTGCCGCACGCACCTCAAGAATTGACTCAATCGCGGCGCTCCCAACGCCTTTAACCGCCTCAAGGCCGAAACTTATGGCCGAGCCTATGATGGTAAACTTGCTGTGGCTCCTGTTGATGTCAGGGGGCAGAATCTCTATTGACATTTCATGGCATTCCTTGATGAATTTCACTACCTTATCCGATCCTTCTTCACAAGATAAGTTTGCCGCCATGAACTCCACGGGAAAGTGTGCCTTCAGGTACGCCGTCTGATACGCAATATAGGCATAGGCCGCCGAGTGGGACTTGTTAAACCCATATTTGGCAAACAGCGCCATGAGATCGAATATTTTGATAGCCATTTTCTCTTTTATACCGTTTTTGACCGCCCCGTCAACAAAGGTATCCTTTTGTTTGTCCATCTCGTGGCTTATCTTCTTACCCATTGCCTTTCTCAGGATGTCCGCCTGGCCCATTGAAAAGCCCGCGAGTTTATTGGCTATGCGCATCACCTGCTCTTGATAAAGAATAACACCGTAGGTCTCGTCAAGGATTTCCTTGAGCTGCGGGAGTTCGTATTGGACGGCGATATGGCCTTTTTTTCGCTTTATAAAATCGTCTATCATGCCGCTGCCAATAGGCCCGGGCCGGTAAAGGGCGTTAAGCGCTATAATATCCTCAAAGCGGTTAGGCGCCATCTTTATCAGGATGTCCCTCATGCCGGGACTTTCAAGCTGAAAAACCCCTGTGGTAAGCCCCGAACTAAGCAACTCATACGTGGCCTTATCGTCAAATGATATATGCTTCAGGTCAAATTCTATCTCTCTTTCTTTAAAATATTCAAGGGTCTTATGAATAACGGTTAATGTTTTAAGGCCGAGGAAGTCAAACTTAAGCAGGCCGATTTTCTCTATTGAGTTCATATCGAATTGGGTGATAATGGCGTCTTCTGATGGATGCTTATAAAGCGGTGTGTAATCGGTAAGGGCGGTGGGCGAAATAACAACACCCGCAGCGTGCGTGGAGGCGTGGCGGCAGAGGCCCTCAAGGCGCATGGCTATGTCAACGAGGCGTCGCACGTCTTCAGATTTGTTGTACGCGTTTCTTAGTTCAGGCTCGGCCTCAAGTCCCTCTTTAATGGTTATATTGAGGGTTGTGGGGATGAGTTTGGCTATTTTGTCAACCTCGGAGTATGGCATCGCAAGGGCGCGGCCTACGTCTCGGATTGCCGCCTTGGCGGCCATGGTGCCGAAGGTGATAATTTGTGCGACATGGTCTTTGCCGAATTTCTCCGCCGTATAGTTAATGACCTCGCCGCGTTTGTCCTTACAAAAATCCACATCTATATCGGGCATACTTATTCTTTCTGGATTGAGGAATCTTTCAAACAGGAGATTATATTTAAGCGGGTCAATATCGGTAATGTCGAGGCTGTATGCGATTAAACTGCCGGCGGCTGAGCCTCTGCCAGGGCCGACGGGAATATCCTTAGTTCGGGCGTAATTGATAAAATCCCAAACGATAAGAAAATACGAAGAGAACCCCATTTTTTTGATTATCTTCAGCTCGGTCTCAAAGCGCTCTGCGTATTCCGGGGCAATAGTGCTGCCGAGTTTCTTCTTTATACCGGTACGGGCGAGCCTCTCCATGTACTCATCGGGGGTCAGGCCATTTTCTATTGTGTATTGGGGGAGCATGTTTTTATATAATTTAAATGTAAGATTGCATTTTTCGGCCACTTCCCTTGTGTTTAATACGGCTTCAGGGATTTCGGCGAATGCGGCTTTCATCTCGGCGGGAGATTTGAAATACAGGCCGTCTGTCTTAAACCTCATCCTGTCGGTGTCATAGACGGTCTTACCGGTTTGAATACAGAGCAGGATATCGTGAGCGACTGAGTCCTCTTTCTTTAGATAATGAGTGTCGTTTGTGGCGACGAGCTTGATATTAAGCTCTTTAGATAACTCGATGAGTTTTCTGTTGACATCAATCTGTTCGGGGATGCCGTTGTCCTGAATTTCAAGATAAATATTACCCGGACCTAGTATATGCTTGTATCTGAGGGCAGCCTCTCTGGCGTTGTCTATCATATCGCGCTGCAGGTAGTACGGCACTTCGCCTTTCAGACACGCGGTGAGGCCGATGAGGCCGCCGCTATACTGTTCAAGCAGGTCCATATCGATGCGCGGTCTGTAGTAAAACCCCTCCAGATATGCCTTCGAGACAAGCGATACGAGGTTTTTGTAACCGTCCATGTCCTTGGCAAGCAGGATGAGATGGAAATACGATCCTTTTCCACTGTCTTTACCCCTGTCGAAACGGCTTCCCTGGGCGACATAGACCTCGCACCCGATGATGGGTTTAACTCCGGCGTCAAGGGCCTTCTTATAGAACTCAATAGCGCCGAAGAGGTTGCCGTGGTCGGTAATGGAAAGGGCGGGCATCTTGTATTCAACCGCTTTTTCGACAAGCTCACCTATTCGCACAGCCCCGTCAAGCAGGCTGTACTCCGTGTGTAGATGAAGAGAGACATAATCCGAGTGGTGCATGACAGGGGTAGTTTAACTTAATCCGCCGGTGAGGTCAATAGGCCAATTTGGCCTATATCCACAAAACTTTAAGACCGCGGCATTCCCGCTATTGACATCATACCTTATAAATTATTAACACGCGGGCGTGGAGGAGATGAGGATATTAGGTCAATCGGCCGGGAAGACACCTTCTAAGAAATTATGAAATTCCTCGAAATAGGTGTACCACTTGGCTATGAACATCTTTATTCGCTTGTTTTCAGCCTCCTTTGCCGCTAAATGGTAATTCGCCTTCACAAGGACTACGGGATTAAGCTGCGGCAGATCATCCATCATAACATCGCCATATTCGTCCTCTGCCCGCTCTGCGCCGATTGTCCCCGGGTTAGTCTCAGCCGTCTCAATGGTTATGTTACAAAGGACATCATTTACGTTATACGCAAATTTAATGCCGACATCCGGCCTCTGCCCGTTAATCACGCTCCACGGCCCATTTTTAATAAACGTGTTTGAAATAAAAAATGACGCTATATCCTTGCCCGGAAATACATAATGCCCGACAAAATTAATCCCCGACGCCATGTACCTGACATGTGGCAGCACATCAATATATTTTATGGCTATATACGGTATGGGCGAATCGTATGGGATTCTCACCCTGTCCTCGTCTATAAACTGTAGCCTCTCGAACTCGGCTATTACCGACAGAGCCTCTTTATAAAAGACATGCGACGCAGGGGGCGTACACAGTACGTCAAAGGGCGTGAAATTCTGCTCCACGATTCCATTAACTTTCAGGAAATCCGGGTTTAATATGCTCGGATTATGTGTCTTTGCCAGCACGACTATCGAAAAGCTGCTGAGGTCTATTTTCATATCAGGCCAATGTCCATGCAATCCACAGATGAACGCTCATGCCCTCAGCGCCCCGCCTGTTTTACTTATTATATGTCTGACTATTTCAGCATGGAGCGCATCTATTTCACTCTCCAGAAGCGTTCGCTCACGCGCCCTGTAAACTATATGAAAGGCAAGGCTCTTCTTTCCTTCAGGGATGTTTTTGCCCTTGTAATGGTCGAATATTTCTACAGATTCTATAAGTCGTTCAGGGTCTAAGTGTTCAGTTTTAATAAGGTTTATTATGTCGCCTGATTGGTAAGCGTCGTCCACAACAATTGCAATATCTCGCTCAATTGATGGGTATTTAAACATCAGATTTGTAGAAAACATTGGAATCGCCCTTTCATGCTCAATTGGGGCATCTGTTTTATCTATAAACATCTCGAAGACGGCTATATCGGGCTTATCGTCTATCATTTCAAATCTTGCCGCAGTCTCAGCCGAGAGCAGCCCAAAAAAACCAATCTTTTCATCACCAATAAATACATCAGCCGACTGATCATTCTCTAAAAAATCCTCATTCGATGGTCTCAATTCATATTTCACACATCTGAGGCCCGACAAAATAGGCTCAAGCTGACCCTTTATACGATAAAAATGTGCGGCTGGCTCTGTATATAGTTTTTTGCCACCGCTTGAATATGACAGTACGGCAAGTTTGAGCCTCTCTGCTGGAAATCCATTACCAGTTTCAAAAAACACCGTGCTTATCTCGTAAATGTTGACCTCTTTGGCGCTGAAGGAAATATTATACTTCAGATTTCTAAGAAGCGAAGGCAGGAGAAATGTCCTCAGGATATCGAAATCTTTCTGCAGGGGATTCTTCACTGTCACAACCTTTCTCCTTTCATCACCCGCCGGGATGTCAAGCAGAGTGAAGTCTTCCCTCGTTGTAAAGCTATAATTTATGGTCTCGGTAAACCCCGCATATCTTAAAGAGTGTCTTAGTTCGCCTAGTTTCCTGTGCTTATCGCTCTCATTATTTATGGCAAGGGCAACTTCGGGCATTACCGAAGGGATATTGTTATAGCCGTAGATACGCGCAACCTCCTCGATGAGGTCGGCCTCCAGCTCTATGTCCCTTCTGAAAGACGGCGGGGTGGCGATAAAGTCGCCAGTTTGTCTTTCTACTTTAAAATCAAGGCGTTTGAGGATATCCTCAATTTCGTCGCCTGTTATTTGCACACCTAAGAAACCCTGAACCTTTTCCCGGGTTAGGGCGATTTGCGGTGCCTCGTAGCGTGTCGGATAATTGTCTATCACCCCTGAGACGCGCCCTCCACAGAGTTCCATCATCAAAGACACAGCCCTCAAAGCGGCATTTTTAACCCCGTCAATGTCAGTTTGCCTTTCGAATCTGAACGAGGACTCTGAGCGCAGTCCTGTCTGCTTCGATGTTACACGTATTGACGAGGGATCAAACCACGCGCTTTCGATAAGTATGTCTGTGGTGGTGTCGAAAACGGCAGACCCCTCCCCGCCCATCACACCGGCCAGGGCAACCGGCCCCTCGGCGTCACAAATCAACAGCGAACCCGCGGGTATGGTTCTTTCAACACCGTCAAGTGTTGTTATGGCCTCTGGCTCGTCAGCAGCCCTGACAATAATCTTATCCCCTTTCAGTTTTTTCAGGTCGAAGGCATGGAGCGGCTGGCCAAATTCCAGCAGTACGTAATTCGTTATGTCAACCACATTGTTTATCGGCCTTATGCCTGAGCTGTTAAGCCTTTTTTGCATCCAATCCGGCGATGGGGCGACCTTTACGCCATTGATTATAATGCCGCAATATCTGTGGCAGAGACGTTTGTCTATTATTTCGACTTTGAATCCCGCATCGCTATCGCTTTTAAAATCATTTATTTCGGGGAGAGTTAATTTCTTCTTGAGTACGGCAGAGACATCACGGGCAACTCCAATAACACTCAGGCAGTCCGCCCTGTTCGGGGTTACGTTTAATTCTAATATGACATCGCCGCCGTCAAGTGTTTTGTACGATTCCACCTCAAGGCCGGACATCGTTAGTATATCGGCAATCGCCTCAGGGGATTCTTTAAAGTCTATATATTCTTTGAGCCAATTATATGATATAAGCATTTTTTCTCTTTAAAACTGCCGCAAAAATCTTAGGTCGCCTTCATAATAGAGCCTTATGTCGTCGATACCGTATTTAAGGGAGGCTATGCGCTCTATCCCCATGCCAAAGGCAAACCCGCTGTATTTGTTTGTATCATAGCCGACTGCTTTAAAGACCCGCGGGTCAACCATTCCCGCCCCCATTATCTCTATCCAGCCCGTGCCTTTACAGACACGGCAGCCGCCACCCTTGCAAAAATAACACCCCATATCAACCTCTGCCGACGGCTCGGTAAATGGAAAAAAACTCGGCCTCAGGCGCACCGGCACCGAAGGCCCAAACACCTTACGCAAAAACCCCTCCAGCAACCCCTTTAAATTTGCAAACGATATGTTTTTGTCCACCACAAGCCCCTCGACCTGATGAAACATCGGACAATGTGATATGTCCGAATCACAGCGATAGACCTTTCCCGGGGCGATAAACCTAAGTGGGGGGAGGGGGGCACCATTGTGGCGGCTCTCATTGACACGTCTCTCCATGACCCTGATTTGCACAGGCGAGGTATGGGTTCTGAGGACGAAGGCCCCTTCGCCAGATTGGCCGCCGGTCTCTATATAAAATGTATCCTGCATATCCCGCGCGGGATGGTTTAGGGGGATATTTAAGGCCGAAAAGTTATAATAATCACTCTCTACCTCCGGGCCCTCTTCTATGCTAAACCCCATTGAGACGAATATATCGGCTATTTCGGCAAGCACTACAGTCACGGGGTGTCTGCCGCCGGGTTTTTTATAGTACCCCGGCAACGTTATATCCACGGGGTCTTTGGAGAGTTTTGCCTTTATCTCTTTTGAGACGAGTACCTGTTCATACTCTTTGAGCCTTTCCTCAATAAACACCTTGTCGGAGTTTACCTGTTTTCCGAAGGCCGCCCTTTCATGCGGGGCAAGTGCGGGGAGTTTCTTCAGCTCCCCCGTAATGACGCCATTTTTCCCCGTATATCTTGAGCGAAGTTCACGCAAAGCAGCCGTGGAGGCAACCCCCTCCAGCTCCTTTAAGAACAGCTCCTGCAGCGCGGTCACGCCGTCTGTTGTTTCACGCTTTCTGCCAATTGGTTAAACTGTGTGATGTTGCTTACGGCCAGCTCGGCAAGCGCCCTTCTGTCAAGGATGATGCCCGCGGTTTTAAGGCCCTGCATGAAACGGCTGTACGTAAGGCCGGCGGCACGGGCTGCCGCGTTAATTCTGATTATCCAGAGGCGCCTGAAGTCGCGCTTTTTGTTTTTTCTGTCATCATACGCGTGCAACAGGGCATGGTCTACCGCCTCAGAGGCTACCCTGAAGAGCTTACTCCTGCCGCCATAGTAACCACGCGCCTTATGTAGTATCTTTTTCCTTCTTCTCCTTGTCTTAAATCCACCCTTTGCTCTAGGCATCGCTTAGTCCTCCAAAACCGGCTCATCCGGCATATTTTTGCATCTCATAAACAAATGTCATCAACATCACACAAACGGAATAAGTCTTGAAATGTTTCTGTGCTGTGTTGCGTCAACGATTGTCGCAGTGCGCAGTCTGCGCGTCCTTTTTGAGGGTTTACCGGTCATCATATGGCTCTTATTGGCCCTGTTTCGCTTTATTTTGCCGGTGCCGGTCTTTTTAAAACGCTTCTCGGCTCCCCTGTGTGTCTTTAATTTTGGCATTACAATACCTCCTTGTTCTTAAAACCGCTCTGCTGAATCTTTAGTTAAACAACGATTATAAATTAATTGTTCACTAATAGGCAAGCGATATATTGAACCCAAGCTCCGATATAGGAATTTGCACCTATCGATAAAAAGGGTTTTTGAGA
>JADFYL010000070.1 GCA_015233045.1 Nitrospirota bacterium
AAGGGAGGTGTTGAATGAAAAAGGCATTGGGCAGAGGACTTGACGCCCTTATCCCGCACGAAGGGCAAGAGATACACGACATCGAAATCGAAAAGATTTTTCCAAACCCGGCTCAGCCACGCAAGCACTTCGACGAAGGCGCTCTTGCCCAGTTAGCCTCTTCGATAACTTCACAAGGTGTAATACAGCCGGTAGTTATCTCCCGAAACGGCGACGGTACGTTTACGCTGATTGCCGGTGAGAGGAGGTGGCGCGCTTCCAACCTTGCCGGCCTGAAAAAAATACCCTGCATAATCAGAGACGAAAATCGCGAAGACTCGCTTGAGATATCACTAATCGAAAACATTCAGCGCGAAAACCTCAACCCTATTGAGACCGCCGCGGCCTTTCAAAGGCTTATAGAGGATTTTGGCCTCAAACAAGAGGAAGTCGCTGTTAAAGTGGGCAAGGACAGGGCTACTGTGGCCAACTTCCTGAGGCTCTTAGGCCTGCCAGCTGAAATCAAAGAGCTCATCGTTGCAGGCAAACTCACGGCAGGGCACGCGCGCGCTATTCTAACCGTATCAGACCCTGCGGCACAGCTTGACGCGGCATCACACGTGATAAAAAATGCCCTCAACGTCAGGGAGACAGAAGGCTACTGCAAGAGGCTTGCGGAGGTAAAAGAGCCGCCAAGGCATCAGCCCCCCCTCAAAGACCCCTTCATAACGTCCGTCGAGCAGGAACTGATAAAAACACTGGGCACAAAGGTCAACATAACACACGATGGCAACAGGGGCAGGATAGTCCTTGAGTACAACTGCCTTGATGAGTTAAACAGGTTGATTGACATACTGAGGATATAGGATGAGCGCAGCCGTGATTATACCGTCAAGATACGCCTCGACACGCTTTAACGGCAAGCCGCTTGCCCTGATAAACGGCTCTCCCATGATAAGGCACGTCTATGACAACGCAAAAAAGGCATCGCTGCCAGAGGCGGTAATCGTCGCCACTGACGACACGAGGATTTATGACGCGGTCAGGGCATTCGGAGGCGACGCGGTAATGACGGCCGCTAACCACCCAAGCGGCACAGACAGAATTTTCGAGGCCGCAAAAGACCTGCAATATGATATAATAGTCAACGTTCAGGGGGATGAGCCTCTGATACGGGCGGATATGATAGACACTGTGATAGAACTACTAATAAGCGATGGCCGCGCTGGCATTGGGACCCTGAAAAAGAGGATAGCTGAGCCAGAGGATGTCTTTGACCCCAATGTTGTCAAGGTGGTGACAGACCATAGTGGCTTTGCCATGTATTTCTCCAGGTCTCCGATACCATACTACAGGGATTTTACCGCAATCACCAAAGACAATCTTATTTTATTTAACGGCAACATGGACGATACGCATTACTATAAACACATTGGCATATACGGCTATCGCAGGGATGTCCTTGCGCGCATGGCTGTCCTGAATGAGAGTCCTCTTGAGAGGGCTGAGTTGCTTGAGCAGCTTAGGGCGATGGAAAACGGTATCAAAATAAAGGTTGGGCAGACAGAACACGAGACCATAGGGGTTGACTGTCCCGCCGACATAGAGAAGGTTGAAAAATGGCTAAATACATATTCCTGACCGGTGGTGTTGTGTCGTCGTTAGGCAAGGGCATAGCCGCCTCTTCAATAGGGGCACTCCTTGAGGGGCGCGGCCTCAGGGTCAATCTCCAAAAACTCGACCCTTATATAAACATAGACCCCGGCACTATGAGCCCCTTTCAGCACGGCGAGGTGTTTGTCACCGACGACGGCACGGAGACTGACCTTGACCTCGGGCACTATGAAAGGTTCACACATATACGCACAAACATTGCGAGCAATTACACCTCTGGCAAGATATATTTTAACGTAATAAAAAAAGAGCGCCATGGAGACTACCTTGGGCAGACCGTTCAGGTCGTGCCGCACATTACGGACGAGATAAAGTCTGTCATCAAGGCCCTTAGTTCTGGCGTTGATGTGGTCATAGTAGAGATAGGCGGCACAATCGGAGACATAGAGAGCCTGCCGTTTCTTGAGGCAATCAGACAGATTCGTTACGATGTGGGCAAGGAAAACGTCTTCTATATACATCTTACGCTTGTGCCCTATATACACAGCGCCGGTGAGCTAAAGTCAAAGCCCACGCAGCACAGTGTCAAGGAGCTTAGGGCTATCGGAATACAGCCGGACGCCCTGCTGTGCCGCTGCGACAGGCCGCTGCCTGAGGACATGAAGAGGAAGATTGCCCTGCACTGCAATCTCGACTATGAGGCGGTAATAAGCGCCCTCGACGTAAAAACCATTTACGAAGTCCCCCTTGTGCTGCACAAAGAGGGCCTTGATGAGCTGATTACAAGGCAATTTAACCTGCAAACCAAGCCGCCGGACCTCACGGTGTGGAAAGAGGTGGTGAGGAGGATTAAAGAACCGGTAAATAGGGTTGCCATAGCGATGGTGGGCAAGTACATAGAATATCAGGACGCGTATAAGAGCCTCGTTGATGCCCTCATCCACGGTGGTATTGCAAATGACGCGGGGATAGACTTCCAATGGGTTGACTCAGAGGAGATAGAGCGTGTCGGAGCAAACGTCCTGCTTTCAGAGGTTGACGGCATACTCGTACCCGGTGGGTTTGGCAACAGAGGGATTGAGGGAAAGATTCAGACGGCCGGATATGCAAGGCAAAAGAAGATTCCATACTTTGGCATATGCCTCGGAATGCAGTGTGCCGTTATAGAATTCGCGAGGAATGTCTGTTCGCTGCATACGGCCAATAGCTCTGAGTTTGACGAGGACACCACTGACCCTGTGATTTATCTGATGGAGCAGTGGTATGATTTCAGAAAGGGCGGTATTGAGAAACGTACTTCCAAAAGCGAAAAGGGCGGTACGATGAGGCTTGGGGCATACCCCTGTACACTCACCCCGGAGACAAAGGCGTATGCCGCATACGGGCGTGCCGACATATTCGAAAGGCACAGGCACAGGTATGAGTTTAATAATAAATACAGGGAACTGTTTCAATCAAAGGGGCTTGTCATAAGCGGCCTGTCTCCTGATGGGGAACTTGTGGAAATTACAGAGCTTTTGAACCACCCGTGGTTTGTGGGCTGCCAGTTTCACCCTGAGTTTACATCGAGGCCGACCGAACCCCATCCCCTTTTCAGGGCGTTTATTGAGGCCGCGCTAAAAGAAAGGAAACCACTCTTTCCTTACGAGGGAAAACCCCTGCGCGCTGATAAGGGGCAATAGATGTTACCTGAAGAGGCAATGGCCACGGCCATAGAGGTGCTGCAGACTGAGGCAGACTCGATTCTGGCCCTGAGGCCAAGGATAAATGAACAATTCCTCGCCGCGGTTCAGATAATTTACGAGAGCAAGGGCAAGACAGTGGTTACAGGCATGGGCAAGTCCGGCCTGATAGGCAAGAAGATAGCGGCCACGCTGGCCTCAACCGGCACTCCGGCATTTTTCGTCCACCCCGCCGAGGCCGGTCACGGGGATTTGGGGATGATCACCCGTGATGACGTTATCATAGCTATCTCAAACAGCGGCGAGACTAACGAAATAATACAGTTGATACCATTTTTTAAGCGCTTCGGCGTGAGCCTGATTTCTCTGGTTGGCAATATCAACTCCACGCTTGCCAGGGCGGCGATGGTGGCGATAGATATATCGGTGGAGAAGGAGGCCTGCCCGCTTGGGATTGTGCCTACGTCGTCAACCACTGCGGCGGCGGCAATGGGTGATGCTATTGCCGTGGTGCTGCTGAAGCAACGGGGATTTAAACAAGACGACTTTGCGTGTTTACACCCTGATGGAAGCCTTGGCAGACGACTCCTGATAAAGGTAAAGGACGTTATGGCCACAGGCGATGCCCTCCCATACGTAGGGCCGGAGGCAAAGCTGATGGACGCGGTAATAGAAATATCGTCGAAACGACTAGGGCTTGCCCTTGTCACAGACTCAGAAAAACGCCTGCTTGGCATAGTAACAGACGGCGATCTCAGAAGGGGTCTGCAAGTCTGGGGGCAGCATCTCTATTCCAAAGAAGTATCCTCAATAATGACAATAAATCCCCGCACAATCTTAGAGGATGAGCTTGCCGCAAAGGCACTTTCCATCATGGAAAAACACTCGATTACATCGCTGGTTGTTCCAGATACCAAAGATACTGTTAAGGGCATCATCCACATCCATGATATTCTGAAAAAGGGGATAGTGTAGGTTGCGTATTATCTCCCCATCTGGTTATCAATAAACTTCGTCGTGAGAGCCTATGTTGAGCAGGTGGATTATGTCGTCGGATAGTTCAAATGCGATATGAATGTCCTTAGTAACTGAGGAGGCATATTTGACTTTTTTAATGAGTCGGTCAAAGTATGAATAGGGCATTTCTATTTTGGTACGACACAAAGACATTCATACATAGACGTGCCCACCGCCGATATGCTACCATAAACCCCATGAAAACTATCGGAATATACGATACAACATTAAGAGACGGCACTCAGGCCGAGGACATTTCCCTCACGCTGCAGGACAAACTCCTGATAACAGAAAAGCTTGACACATTCGGCATTCACTATATCGAAGGCGGGATGCCAGCCTCAAACCCCAAGGATGCGGAGTATTTCAGGCAGGTCAAAGACATGAAGCTCAAAACGGCGGTTATCGCGGCCTTTGGCAGCACCCACCGCCCCGGTGTAAAGGCGGAAGATGACACCAATCTTCGGGAGCTTGTTGAGGCCGGTACTGAGTGCGTTACCATATTTGGCAAGACATGGGATTTCCACGTCCGCCATGCACTGGGGATAGAAAATGATGAGAATTTGCGTATCATACATGACTCTTTCAGATTCCTGAAATCGAACGTTAAGAATGTTTTTTTCGATGCCGAGCATTTCTTTCAGGGCTATATCAATAACCCCGGGTATGCCATCGAATGCCTCAAGGCCGCTGTAGATGGCGGGGCGGATTGTCTGGTACTGTGTGATACCAACGGCGGGTGTCTGCCAGAGCAGGTTCACCGCATTACCACCGAGGTAATAAAGGCCGTCGGTGCTCCGGTTGGCATTCACGCCCATAACGACTCAGACTGCGCCGTGGCAAACACCCTTGAGGCCGTGCGCGCCGGTGCCGTGCAGGTGCAGGGGACTATTAATGGGCTTGGCGAGAGATGCGGCAATGCCAACCTCTGTTCCATTATCCCCAATCTCCAGCTCAAACTGGGTTATGAGGTGCTTGGCGGCAGTGCTGCCCTTACGCAGCTCAGAGACGTATCGCGCTACGTCACAGAGATAGCAAACATGCCGCATTTTAAGCGTCAGCCGTATGTCGGTGACAGCGCCTTCGCCCACAAGGGCGGGATGCACGTAAGCGCCATCATAAAGCACTCAAGCACATATGAACACATTGAGCCGGCCCTTGTCGGCAACTCCCAGAGGATACTGATTTCTGACCTCGCCGGTAAGAGCACCCTTCAGAGAAAGGCCGAGGAGTTCGGAGTGCACATGGGGGACGCCAATAAGATTCTTGAGATACTGAAGAGGCTCGAAAATCAAGGATACCAGTTTGAGGGGGCAGAGGCCTCGTTCGAGCTTATGATAAAAAAGGAGACCGGCCAATACAAGGAGGCCTTCGAGTTTCTCGGTTTTCAGCTTATGACCCAAAAGACATGCCACGAGACTCAATCAACAAACACAGCCATTATAAAGATGAAACTGCCCGACGGTGAACTGGTGCATACGGCCGCCGAGGGAAACGGCCCGGTCAACGCCCTTGACAATGCCCTTCGAAAGGCGCTTGAGCGCTATTACCCCGCCCTAAAGGAAGTCTCACTGCATGACTATAAGGTCAGGGTACTCACTGGGGGTGCGGGCACATCCTCAGGGGTGCGCGTGCTGATTGAATCCGGCGACCACCACTGCCGCTGGGGCACAGTAGGCGTAAGCCCGAATGTTATAGAGGCATCGTGGCACGCCCTAGTGGATAGTATCGAGTATAAACTCCACAAGGATAAGTTAATTAAAGAGTAAGTAATCGTTCAAGGTCTTGTGTATTTTAATAATATGGGCTTGATTTTTTTTTAAAATGATGATACCATGTCGCGGTTTTATCTGAACGATAAAAATAGACGGCCCATGAAAGGTTGTCCCGATTCAGTAATTTAGTAACTATTTGTTTAAAGGCAGGCCACGGAGGTTTGCAGCGTTTGCTGTAAACCTCCGTGGCTTTTTTATTTGGGAGAAAAATTAAAACAATAATGAGGAGGCTTGTATGTTAACACTTAAAGAATACCTTAGAATTATCTGGAGCGTGATTGCCGCGCCTGTGATGTTGGTATCATTGTTATATACCGGGTCATACGCCGGTGGAATTCAAACATTGGAAGAGGTAGAGGTCTCTGACTCGCAGGAAAACCTCATCGGTACCTCCGATTCGGCAAACGTGGGAACCGTTACAAAGGAACAGTTGGAATCGCGCCCTGCATACCGTACAGGAGAACTGCTTGAGGTGACACCGGGGTTAATCGTCACCCAGCACAGCGGAGAAGGTAAGGCAAACCAATACTTTCTCCGTGGCTTTAACCTTGACCACGGCACCGATATAAAAATAACAGTCGATGGTATGCCCGTCAACGAACGCACTCACGCTCATGGTCAGGGATACTCTGACCTTAACTTTCTTATACCTGAACTTGTCAGCTCAATGTAATATAAAAAAGGGCCTTACTATGCCTCTGAAGAAGATTTCTCCTCAGTAGGAGCCATATACTTGAATTATGGCAATACCTTGCCGCAAGAAGACAGCGATAATTCCACCTTTGGTAGAGGTATGGTAAAGTTATCCGGCGGACAGGGCGGGTATTGGCGTACACTTGTTGCCGACTCCGTAAAAGTAGGAAATGGAAACATTTTAGCGGCGTTTGAGTATATGCACAACGATGGGCCATTCGTCAATCCAGAGGACTTTCGCAAATTAAACGGGGTGCTGCGTTACAACATTGCAGATGCTCAAAACGGATTTAATATTACCGCCATGGCTTACGACGGCAAGGGCAACGCCACCAATCAGGTTGCCAAACGCGCGGTTGACGAAGGGTTGATATCCCGTTTCGGCACACTTGACTCAAGCGACGCCACATTCGCCTCCCGCTACAGTCTCTCCAGCGCGTGGCAGCACACTGATACAGATTCCGTAATCAAGGTTAATGTCTATACAATCAAAAACAAACTCGCACTCTATTCCGACTTCACCTATTACCTCAATGACCCTGATAACGGAGATCAATTCAAACAGTACGACAGTCGTGTCACTTCAGGGTTAAACGCGTCTTATACCTTAATTTCAAAAATGGGCAGCCATGACATGGAAAACACATTAGGCCTGCAATTACAAAACGATAACATCTTTGTCGGGCTTGACAATACAGGAAACCGACAGACACTTTCCACTGTGCGCTTTGACCATGTGGTTGAAAGCAGCGGCGCCGTGTATTTTGAAAACCGTTTTACATGGTCGGACAAATTTCGCACCGTAGCGGGGCTACGCGGCGATGTGTACCGCTTTCATGTCGCCAGCGACAACCCGGCCAACTCCGGTACAAATATGGACGCTTTGCTGAGCCCCAAGTTAAGCCTCATATTCGGGCCTTGGGCCAAAACGGAATTTTATATAAATATGGGCGGCTGGTTTCACAGCAACGACGCCCGCGGCACTACCATATCACAATCACCGGGCAGCGGTGTGGACTCAAATATCCCAGCCGCCAAAGTTCAGCCGCTCGTTCACTCCAAAGGGTACGAGATTGGAGCACGTACCGTAGTCTTGCCGGGGCTTGAGAGTTCCTTAACATTTTTTCGATTGGATTTTGATTCAGAACTGACATTTGAAGGTGACGCCGGAACAATTTCGGTGGGACGGCCAAGCCGCCGCTATGGTTTTGAGTTTGCCAATTACTACAAACCAACCAAATGGCTTACCATAGACGCGGATATAGCATACACCGAGGGACGCTACACCGCTGCTGACCCAGACCCCACCGTAAAGGGAGATCACATACCCGGGGCGGTTGAAGGCGTTGCCTCTCTTGGGTGTCCGTACATGATTTATGGCCGTATTTCGGCGGCCTTAGACTGCGTTATCTCGGCCCTTACGCGCTTGTTGAAGACAACAGCGTACGCAGCCCTGCTTCGACTTTATTGAATGGCAGCGTAGGTTATAAATTCAGCAAAAACCTGGTGGCAACGCTTGAGGCTTTCAATCTGCTCAACTCAAAGGCCTAATATCGCCTACTACTACACATCAAGGCTTCCTGGGGAGCCAGACGCGGGAGTAAACGACATACACTTCCATCCAGTAGAACCGCTTACCCTTCGCCTTAGTGTCCCATATTACTTTTAGATGGATTAACACTGGATAAGACCCTTGTCAGATAGACATGATTTCATTAATAATCCATGGCAGCGTCTGCCGGGAGTTATCTTAATATCACTGCTTATACATGGAGCGATGATATGGGGGTTAGGCTTCCTGCTTGTCCCCCTCCAACCCCCTTTGGCAAAACCCATATACGCGCAATTAATTGAAGTCAAACCACCAACATCTATTCCAACCCCTCCACCTGCCGTTACTACTAAACCGCCACCGCCTATACCAAAAAGCGAGTTGAAACATCAGACAAAACGAATACTGAGGCATGAACCGACAGCACGAGCTTCAACTCCATCGTCGCCTGTGGCCGCATATGAGGCAGTAATAAAATGGCATTTTATTCCCGCTCGTCAAGCAGATACTGCCGTGGAGGAATGGGTACAGATACCCATAGTGTTTCGTTTAAATCAGAAAAATTAATCCCGACAAAAATTATCTTGAAGAGCTTGACTTTGCTATGGAAAAAAAGACAACTTAGATATGTTCAGCGATAAAAATAGACCAAGGGGTATAAAAATGACGAGCCAGCAGTGGACAGTGTTAATAGTTGACGATGAGCCTGGTTTCAGGCAGTTGCTGAGGCAGATACTGCAGGATAAGTACAATCTATCGTTCGCGGGAAGTGGCGCTGTGGCCTTGGAGTTGGCTCAGAGTATAAGGCCGGACTTAATCCTTCTTGATATTGTTATGCCGGAGATGGACGGCTATGAAACGTGTAACAGATTAAAGGCCGACGCCACGACCGCCGACATCCCGGTCATTTTCATCAGTGCCCTTTCAGACAGCGCCGAGATAGTCAGCGCCTTTAAGGGTGGGGCGGTGGACTATGTGCGGAAACCGCTTCAAAGCGATGTGGTAATCGCCCGCATAGAGACACATTTGAAGTTGTATAACCTGCAGCGCCATCTGGAAAACAGGGTAGTAGAGGAAATCAAGAGGCGAAGGTTAGAAGAGCAGATGCTCATCCAGCAGTCCAAGATGGCGGCGATGGGCGAGATGATCTCCGCGATAGCCCATCAATGGAAGCAGCCGTTAAACACATTGGGCCTTGTAATGCAGGATGTTGAGGACGCGTTTAAAGCAGGGGAGGTGGACACTGGTTATCTTAAAGAATTTGTCAACAATGGCATGGACCTGATTAATCTTATGTCCCATACCGTAGATGATTTCCAGAACTTCCTGAAACCATCCAAACATAAAGGCATCTTTGATGTAACGGAGGCCTTTTACGAGGTAGTCAGGCTCTTTTCAAATATATTGAAAAGCAACGCCATTACGGTTGCCATAAATACTCCAAAGACGCACCCCATATACGCAACAGGTTATCGCAATGAACTAAAGCAGGTAATCCTGAATCTGATAAACAACAGCCGCGACGCGATAAATTCAGCAAGGAAAAGAGGAGTTATTACGAAGGATGGGTATGTTACTATAGATATTGAAGAGGTAGATGATAAGGTTGTCATTAACGTAAGCGACAATGGCGGTGGGATAGACAACGATGTGATAGATAAACTCTTCGACGCGTATGTGACAACGAAAGGAGAGGGAGGCACCGGCATTGGCCTTTACATGTCAAGGGCTATTATTGAGGGGAAAATGAACGGCAGGATTACCGCCTCTAACATTGAAGGCGGGGCGAGCTTTTCCATTGAACTGCCTACTGTAACACAGAAGGGAGATATGATATGACAGACATTAAATTCAGTATTCTTGTAGTTGACGACGAGGCGGGTAATCGTCAAATCCTGAGACAGATATTGAAAGATAAATATAAGCTGTTCTTTGCCGCGGAGGGTATGGCTGCCTTGGATATAGCCACTCAAAACAAACCCGATATGATATTGCTTGATATAAATATGCCGGGGCTTGATGGATATGAGACGTGCCGACGTTTGAAATCTAACCCCGCGGCAGCCGACATCCCGATTATCTTTATTACCACTTTAGGAGATATCGGGGATGAGTCCAATGGATTTGAAGCCGGATGTGTTGATTACATTACAAAGCCGGTATCTGCGCCCATCGTATTACACAGGGTCGCCGCCCATTTAGAGATATTTCACCACAGGCGGATTGCTGAGGAGACCGTTAAAATTCGCACCAAGCAGTTGAATGAGAGCCAGCAATCTGCTGTGATTATGCTTGGAGAAGCCGGCCACTATAATGACACAGATACGGGAAACCATGTGTGGAGAATGGCGTCCTATTGTGGAGCAATAGCAAAGGCATGTGTATGGCCTGCCAATATGCTTGAAAGTTTGGAACTCGCGGCAGTAATGCATGATGTGGGAAAGATAGGAATTCCCGGTAGTATATTGAGAAAACCCGGCAAACTTGACCCCGACGAGTGGAAGATAATGGAAACACATACGACAATCGGGTATAATATCTTATCCAAGAGCAGGACGCCGCTATTTGAGATGGCGGCTACGGTGGCGCATTATCACCATGAGAAATGGAATGGCGCGGGTTATCCCAAAGGTCTAAAAGAAAACGAGATACCCGAAAGTGCCGCGATTGTCGCCGTTGCCGATGTCTTCGACGCCCTGACTATGGTACGGCCATATAAAGAGGCATGGCCTGTCAATAAGGCCTTCGATGAGATTAAAAAGGGGGCCGGAAGCCATTTTAATCCTCATATAGTTGAGTGTTTTTTTGAAGCCATGGATGAAATCATAAGGGTTAAAGAATCCTGGGATCAAAAAGAAAAAGGGGGGGATTTCTGAAAACGGCAGCGGCAGTTTTGATTGCGGTGCTAATAGCCGTGGGGACATTATATTTTTTCCATGGCAACCCCGGCTCTAAACCTCGGGAAACCGCTGGCAAGAAAAAAATCTTAAAGTTGACTTTTGGGCATAGTATGCCGCCCAACAGCGCGATAGACATCTCAGCGAGAAAATTTGCCGAGGTAGTATCACAAAAGACAGACGGCGGCGTAACGATAACAGTTTATCCCAACCAGGAGCTTGCCAACGACCACAAAATGATAGAAATGGCGGTTGAAGGAGATTTGGATATACTTCTTACACCGACAGCAAAAATGGGCGCGGTATTTCCGGCATTGCAATACTCTGATATTCCATTTCTGTTTCCACACAAGGAAGACGCCTACGAAATGCTGGCTGGAGAGCCAGGCAGACTGCTTTTGCAGCAACTCAACCAGTTCGGCCTCATAGGGGCGGCGTTTTGGGGCAGCGGGTTTAAGCAATTTACCGCACACAAGGAAATCCACTCTCCGAAAGATTTTAAAGGTATGAACGTCAGGATAATGAAAAGCCCCCTGATAATGGATCAGTTTAGGGAATTCGGGGCTAATCCCATCCCCATAGATTTCCACGAAACGTATAAGGCGTTAAAGGACGGGGTTGTCGAAGCCGAGGAAAATCCAATAGTAGTCATATATGATATGAAATTTCACGAGGTTCAATCTCATATTATAATAAGCAACCATGCCTACCTTTCGTATGTGTTTACTTTTAGCAAGAAAAATTTTGAGAAACTTCCACCAGATATTCAACAGATACTTATAACGACGGCAAAAGAGCTGATTGGATATGAAAGAGAACAGATAGATACACAGGAATCCGATGTGTTGAAAAAACTTGCAGGGACCGGCATAAAAATAACATATTTAACCGACGATGAGATAAAACAATTCCAGCTTGCCACCAAAGGTATTCTCTATAAATACGCCCCTGTCATTGGCAGTGAAGTAATAACCGCGACTTTGGAATATCTTAAGCGGAAGTATAAGTATGAGGCCGGAGACGATATTATTATCGGTTTGAACGCTGATATGACGCTTGGGGCGTCTATATCCGGGATGGCGATAGAAAGAGGAATGCAGATTGCCGCAAAGGAGATAAATGAAAGCGGAGGACTGCTTGGGAAAAAACTTATTGTTGTAACGATGGACCACGCGGGAAACACAGCGAGAAGCAATGATAATATAAGGTTATTCGCTAAAATAAAAAACCTTGCCGCCGTTATGGGCGGCCTTCACAGCCACATTGTAATGGCGGATCTGAAGTTAATACATCTTTTTAAGATTCCATATCTACTTCCATGGACGACCCATCCTCAAGTAGTTCAAAACGGTTACGAGCCGAATTATGTTTTCAGGCTTTCCGCAAATGATACGTATGCCGGGCCGTTTTTGGTGGAACAGGCGTTAAAAAGGACCAGGAAAATAGCCCTTCTGCGAGTCAATACGGGCTGGGGCGATATAAATGAAGAGATAATGGCAAATTATCTGAAAGAAAAGGGTTTAAACTTCACAGCGATAGAATCGTTTAATTTAGGTGAGACAGATTTTCACGAGCAAATCGAGAGGATTGCCGGCTCGGGGGCCGAGATAATTATAATGCTGGCATATACTAAAGAGGGAGCAATTATAATAAAGCACTTATTTTACGGCAAAAAGAAAATTCCCGTTATCTCGCATATGGCAATAACGGGAGAAGATTTCTATAAAGAAGTAAAAAAGGAGCTAAATACTATTGATTTATCGTTTATGCAGACATATTCATTTATAACCGCAAATAATAATAGGAGTAAGGAGTTCGTGAAGACATATATGAACGAATATGGTGTAAAGACCCCGCAAGAGATATTCTCTCCAAATGCAACGGCGCGCGCTTATGACTTGGTAATGTTATTAGCAGAGGCGGTCAGGCAGGCGGGTACACTTGATAGAACGGCAATAAGAGACGCTATGGAGACTATCCAGCACTATGAAGGCCTGACTAAGATGCATTCGCCGCCGTATACAAAGACCCAGCACGACGCTCTGGATGAAAAGGGATATTTTATGGCTGTATTTGATAAAAATGGAGCGATAATTCCCATCGGTGAGGGTAAAAAATGATCAGAAAACTATTTGACAATAGTATCAAGACCAAACTACTGATAAGATATTTATCTTTTGTAATAGTGTTGATGGCTGCAACAACAGCCACGGTTGCTCTGCTATTAACGGATGTATTATATAAAGAGATGAATGACCGCATTACAACATACGATGTTCATTGTATGGACAATTTTGAACAGTACATAAATACGATGTTAAATACAGCTAAAGATTTCAGTAAGAATACAATTATAACAGATGCCTTGATAAATCCTGAGCTGCGTTCTGTGTATTTTTCCAAAATATCAAATATATTTGTAATAAACGGTGGCGTCAGCGTCGTAGATTATGTCGGATACACCATTTATTCTAACATGAAAGATACGCCGGATTACTCGAAGTTGTTCCAAATAAGGCTGGCTCTCGCCAGTGGAAAAGAAAACGTATTTCTTACCGACAAAGGCACGATTATTATCGTAGTCCCGATAGAGTATTATAAGTCGCCGCAAGGGGCAATCGTCGTCGAGTCCGATGTTATGAATGTATTTCTGGCAGCCAATCAAAATGACCCCATTTATTACCACAGGTTGTATGCCGGTGATAGACTGATATCAGAAATGAACTATATAAAAGGTAACGCGTATATTACGGCAAAAAAGATAGCTGACAAGGAACACACAATTCTTAATAAACTGAAAATTACTCTGGAAGCAGGCATATTAAAATCTGTATATCTGGTCATTGTCTATAACGCAATCACAAAACTTGGCATAATAGGGTTAATTTTTCTTATTATAGCTGCCTATATTACAAAAAGAATCGGCAATAATATAGTCAATCCGATTTTGGCGTTATGCGATAAAATCAGCAGGGCCGCTGAAAATGAAGACATCAAATGTAGCCCCACCGGTACCGGCGATGAACTTGAGACCCTTGCCATGACATTTGACATCAGGACTGAGAGTCTGATGGCAAAAAACATACAGCTTTCAGAGGAAATGGGTGAACGCGTTGCCGCGGAGAAAAAGCTCAAAGCCGCCCATGATATGCTTGAGGTGAGAGTTGCAGAGCGTACAGAGGAACTATCCATTGCAAAGGAGGTAGCCGAGGCAGCGTCCTTGTCTAAATCCGCCTTTGTGGCAAACATGAGCCATGAAATCAGAACTCCAATGAATTCGATTGTCGGGTTTTTGGACTTAGTTGCGGAGGACGCCTCAATAACCAGTAAAAACAGGGAATATATAGAGATTGCAATCAAGTCGGCGAAGTCTCTGTTGAGATTGATAAACGATATTTTGGATATCAGCAAGCTCGAAAGCGGCAAGATAGAGATAGAGAGCCATCCCTTTAGCATCTATAAATTAATTGACGGCGTAAATAATTCCTTTGAACAGCAAATCCGGCAAAAGGGCCTTTACTTTAAGGTAGCGCTTGATTCAGAACTTCCATCTGAGTATTATCTTGGGGATTCAGTAAGGTTGACACAGGTAATCATAAATCTCATAGGCAACGCCATTAAATTTACTGAACACGTGGGAATTACATTAACAGTAAACCAGAGGGATGAGGACGGCACGATGCTGTTTTCGATTGCCGACACGGGATTGGGTATACCAGAGGAGAGGCAGG
>JADFYL010000071.1 GCA_015233045.1 Nitrospirota bacterium
CAGTTCAGTTTCCCTGTAGCTATAGCGGTAGACAGCAGCGGGTATGTTTATGTTGTCGACGTTAGTAATAGCCGGGTCGAGAAATTTACAAGCACCGGGACTTTTGTTACAAAATGGGGCAGTAGTGGTACAGGGGACGGCCAGTTTAAGGGACCTTATGGTATAGCAGTAGACAGCAGCGGGTATGTTTATGTTCTTGATGCTGGGAATAACCGGGTCGAGAAATTTACAAGCACCGGGACTTTTGTTGCGAAATGGGGCAGTAGTGGTACAGGGGACGGCCAGTTTACTGACCCTTGGGGTATAGCGGTAGACGGCAGCGGGTATGTTTATGTTGTCGATAATAATATGGCCCGAATCGAGAAATTTACAAGCGCAGGGACTTTTGTTACGAAATGGGGCAGTAGTGGTACAGGGGACGGCCAGTTTGAAGACCCTTATGGTATAGCAGTAGACAGCAGCGGGTATGTTTATGTTGCAGATTACCATCTTAACCGAGTCCAAAAATTCCAATCTTCTAATGTCTCTAGCACCTACAGCTTAACCGTAACCACAACGGGCACGGGTTCTGGCACGGTAACACCGTCAAGCGGTACTCTCACATGGAGTGGCAGCACTGGTACGGCGTCGTACACATCAGGCACATCGGTAGTGCTTACGGCGGCGGCCGCTTCTGGCTCTACCTTTTCAAGTTGGAGCGGGTGTGATTCGACAAGCGGAGCTACTTGTACCGTTGCGATGTCGGCGAATAAGTCTGTAACGGCGACATTTGCATCGTCAGGGTCATCGGACTATACACTTGCCTCTGCGGAAATTAATGTAATCTATAATCAATATGCCTCGTTCTTTGGAACAAAATCTGGAGGTGTGACAACAGGAACTGACACAAGCGGCATATACTATGTCCAATGGTTTACCAATGGCGCTGCCCTTGTAGCATGGACAGATGGATATATGTATACTTTCTATGCAAATACATGGTACGCTTTAGGGGTAAAATGGAAAACAACAGACAGCGACTTAGATAAGGCAACCTCTGAAATAAATGTACTCTATAATCAATATATTTCATTTTTTGGGACAAAGTCTGGAGGCATAGTTACTGGAACATCAGGCTCAGCCACATACTACGTCCAGGGGTTTACCAATGGCGCCGCCCTTGTAGCATGGACAGATGGATATATGTATACTTACTATTATAATACATGGTACGCTTTAGGGGTAAGCTGGAAATAAGCAAAGTTACCGAACCGGTGGGCCGGAGTACCGAAGCCGCCAACGGGCGGCAGATGGAATTCAACTGATAGAACATGTGCGAGAATACGGGGTGAAGGGGGGGTTACCCCCCCTTCGTCGTTAATCCTTTCAAATACTGGTCGTTTGAATGGCCTCTGATTTTTCAAGTAGCTTTACCCTCGTCCTTTCCCTTTTTTCATCGAGGGCAGTTTTTATCTCTGTGTACTTAATGGAGAGAATTGAGCAGGCCAGATATGCGGCGTTTGCCGCGCCGTTTATGGCCACTGTGGCAACAGGTATCCCGGTGGGCATTTGCACGGTTGAGTACAGGGCGTCAACACCGTTTAACTCTCCTGATTTAAGGGGTACGCCGATGACGGGAAGCGTTGTACAGGCAGCAATGGCACCGGCCAGATGGGCGGCCATCCCGGCACCGGCGATGATTACCTCTATGCCTCGCTGCCTTGCGCTCCGCGCATACGCCGCCGTCTCTTGGGGAGTCCTGTGCGCCGAACTTATCCTCATCTCATAACCTACGCCCATTTCCTTTAATACCTCAGCGGTTTTTTTCATTATGGGTAGATCGCTCTCACTTCCCATCACAATGCCGACAAGGGACTTTTTATCTTTCATCTTAGTATCTCCACGTTATGATTTATTATGCTTTCTGATCTTATGCTCATACATCAACCGGTCTGCCGCGGCCATCAGGGCGTCTATTGTCAAATCACTCTCCGGACTATAGAGCACAAAGCCTATGCTCAGGGATATTTTGTATGGACAGTCCTGCCGCTCGTTGTATATTGCCACGGTACTAGCCAACCTCTCTGTAACCACATCCTCTGTTACGCCAAAAACGTCTGTAATTAACACAACGAACTCATCGCCGCCTATGCGGCCTATTATGTCGGACTCCCTGAATGTCTCCCTTAGGATGGACGCGGTATCCACTATCGCGAGGTCTCCGGTGGGATGGCCAAGCGTGTCGTTGATATGCTTAAGGCCGTCCACATCTATGAAGACCATGGCTATCTTTCTGTTAAACCTCTTCGCGCGTTTAAGCTGGTGCTCGGCGAGCATGTGAAATCCACGGCGATTGTTAAGCTCTGTCATGCTGTCGGTAAGAGTCATGTGTCTGAGTTTATCTTCCAGCTCCTTTCTTTTGGTCTGGTCCTGAAAGGTGACCGCGGTGCCCAAGATGTTACCTTCCTCATCCTTAATCGCCGCTGTGGTTACGCTTACCGGTACTGCCTTGCCAGTATTTGCTACAAGCAAGAAGTCTGTCAGGCTAACAGAGGTATTTCCTGTTCTAAGGGGATTGAAGGCGTCGTCAGATAAGTCCTCAGAGGTTTCATCTTTAAGTGTTATCAGTTCCCCTATTGGCAAGCCTATGGCCTCGTCTTCTCTGAGGTCGGCCAGTCTTGCCGCCGCCTTATTAATAAACGTGACATGCCCGTCGGCGTTCGTGGTGATTACGCCGTCGCCTATGCTCATCAGTGTGGTGGAAAACCACTTGTGGCTGTCACTGAGTTGACGTTGCACCTTATCCTTGTAAAGCGCCATTTCTATCGTCGTATAGAGTTCCCTATCCCGAAACGGTTTAATAAGATAGCCGAAGGGTTCTGTTATCTTAGCCCTTTCCAATATGAATTCGTCTGAGTACGAGGTCAGAAAGATAACGGGCGTACCTATGGCAGAATGAATCATCGTGGCCGCCTCGATGCCATCCATAGCGCCGTCAAGCACTACGTCCATCAGCACGACGTCCGCCTTGTCGGTTTGAGCGTGTTTAATCGCCTCCACGGCGGTTGAGGATATTGAGGTAACGGTATAGCCAAAATCCATAAGGGTTCGCTTGATGTCCATTGCGATAACCCCCTCGTCCTCGACTATCATTACGCGCGCCTTTTTTGTCTTATGTGCCATATTTGCCTAAAGGGTGCGGTATTTTGCAAGCTCTTCGCTTGTTTTTGAGAGCCTGCCGATTAGGGTCCTTAAAAATACCTTATTGAAACGCAACTGGCAGTGGGTGGTCATCTTCTCTATAAGTGTGCCGCTTACTTTTATCAGGGCCACGGGGGTCAGCGATACAATATCGGCGGTACGCTGTGTCTTTGCGAGGTATCCCATTTCGCCGAAGCAATCTCCGGCCTTTAAGGCGACAATCGCCTTTTCGCCTTTTTTCACTAGCACGTCGCCTGATATTATCACATAAAAGGATTCGTCAATGTCGCCTTCGGTTATTATCTGTTCACCTACCCCATACTGTTCCCATGCCCCGGCGCGTATTACCTCGGTCAGTTCGGAGTCGAAGAACCCTTTGAAGAAAGTCAGCTTTTTCATCTGCTCAAACTTTGCCTGTTCCTTTATATCAACCACAGGGCGTTTAAGATTTCTGTAAACCTTGCTGAGGTCGGCGGCAAAGTCCAGCCCACGTGGATAACGGCTTCGCGGGTCTTTTGTCATTGCCTTTTTGACGATTTGCTCCAGTTCATCAGGGATGTCCTTGTTGTAATGGCACATAGGCGGTGGTGTCTCGTTTACGATTTTAAAGACGAGGCTTGATACGTTTTCGGAGTCAAACGGCACTACGTGCGCCAGTAATTCGTACATCACCGAGCCGAGTGAAAACAGGTCTGTCTGGCTGGTAATCTCCTCCTCTTTGACCTGCTCTGGTGACATGTACTTGGGTGAACCTATGATTCCCCCGATTTGCGTCACTTCGGCGCTGATTATCTGGGCAATGCTGAAATCCCCTATTTTTACGTCCATATCGGAGGTCAGCATTATGTTGCTTGGCTTTATATCGCGGTGCACAACGCCCATGCTGTGGGCATAGTCGAGGGCCTTGCAGCACTTGAATATTATCTCTATGACTTTCTCTATGGGGAAAACTTCCTGTTTCTTATTAAAATCTTTAAGGGTCTTTGCCCCTTTGACGTATTCCATGACGAGATAGCAGTACCTGCCTTCGATGCCCGCGTCGTGGACGTGAATAATGTTGGGGTGGTCAAGCATTGCGGCGATGCGGGCCTCGTTGAAGAAAAGTCTGCGCCGCCGTGAGGCTGAGTCCTTGTCGTTGTCGCTGTCTGTGTCGGTAATTTTTATGGCCACTTCGCGGTTGATAAACGGGTCATAGCCGCGATATACCACTGCCATGCCACCGTGGCCTAGTTCCTCTTTTATGTCGTACTTTCCTACTCGTTGAATGTCAAGTCTATGCACTGTTTTTCTCTCCGTTGCCCCTCTAACATAACAAAGTTTCGGGGGCTTTTACAAGACGGCGCCTACCACCGGGCGCGCCTCCCATGGTATATGTGAGTTGGCTTGACCTTCGATTTATTTTTATTGACATCTTGTGCAATGTTAAATTAATATACATAGTAGAGTGGAGGATAACGGCAGATGATTTTAGGACAGAGGAGGAACAAATATGGGATTTTTTGACTTTTTATCGCATATGCACAAGGACGACCAACCGAATAAAGCTGATACGAAGGCAGTTGAGCCACCCCAATTATTCCAACCACATTATGCCTTAAACAAAAGGGGAAGCATCAGGTATTTAGTCCACGGCATTCCACGTAATAAAGTTGGAACGATTGTCAACATGAGCAGAGGTGGCTGCATGATAAAAAAGGCCGCACCAGACATAATTGACTATAAGCATATCATACTTCGCTTTGGAATTATGAAAACCACCGCGTTGATAGTTTGGCAGGACGAGGATTTCATGGGTATTCAGTTCCTCGGCGGGCATAATGACGCAGGCTATATTTCAAGACATATGAAGCGCATTAAAGAGGGCAAATTCAGTCCCCTAAAGAGTTTACACGTAGATACGATTATAGCGTTTATAGCAAAAGACCCATTCAGCAACATGCTAAATCTGATAGCGGAGATTGAGTCGCCCAATACCAATATAAACAGGTTGAAGTCTTTAATCATAAAGCTTCCGGAACTCGCGCCAGAGATAGTGGCAAAGGCCGGCATAAATAAAACGGAAGACGAAATTGAGCTACGAGACGTTGACCAGGCCGTTAAGCTGCTTGGCATGGACGCCGTTAAAAAGAATTCATTGGAATTTATAAAACTAAACAGAGAGAAGATAGAATCGGCAGGTCCAAAAAATAGCCTGCATGAATCTCTGAAGACCGTGAAAAAGGTATTTTTCGATATTCTCGCGCCATATTTTGGATATACACGCGGTACGGGGCTTGTAGATAACCTGGCGGCTATTGAGTATAAGGGGATTGATATAATAATCGCCAATACCGAAGAGACGCCTAAGATAAAGGGGTTCTATAACTCCACCCCAAAGATATATTCCGAGATGACAAGGTTTTGTGAAAGACTCCTTATTGGCAGAGACTTATTAAATATAAACAGAATCAATATAAGAATAAGAAAGACACTAATGGAACTTTTTGATGGCTATCTGCTTGCACACATGATGTTAAACCCTATATATTCAATTGATTCCTATGTGGAGGTGTCAATAAATAAAATCAACCTGAGTTTTGCCTATATAACCTATTTGACATTCATATCAGCGCAGGCAATTATAGAAAAAGACGCTGCCGCGGTAGCGGTTTTTAAGGAGCGGCTTCAGGCAACGGGTATGGATTCAAGCACGCTCAACTCATTTGTGTCAATGTGTGTGTCCGAGGTAAACAGAACCCTGGCTGATTTAGGCCGAAGCATAAAATTACAGAGTACTGCTTCAGGGAAAGGATTTAATTTTGCCGATTACATGTCAATAAGAGAGATGCCTCAATATGAAAGGTTTATCAAGCCATTGAAGGAATTAGACATTATAAAAAGAGCGGTTATAGCCTATGAAGACGAGGCATATACTCACTTCATATTAGGCAAAATACTCACTGCCGAAGACATTGGTCTCAACACAAAGATGTTTTGCGTAATCCCTTGCGAAAATCTGTCAACGGATGAAATAATATACGACACGTTTTCATTTTTCGGTATTGTGGTCCTGAAAAATATTGATCAAATAGCAAAACGCCACCAGAAATTGTTTGTCAAACTATGGAATCACTTTGAAGGTATTCTGATTGTGACCTTCAATAAATACAGCATGTTCGATTTTCATTACTCGGAATTATACACGTTATTAAAAGAAAGCCTCATTGACTTCCCCTCGTATTTTGATAGCGAAAGGATATACGATAAAATGATTGAACACACCGCGGCGTATATAAGTCCATACGTGGAAGGACAACTAAACGTCCAGAAATATAAGACAGAGAAATACTCAATGAACACAATCAGAGGCTGTGAACTACTAAACACAGACCCGGTTATTGAAGAGGAAAAAGAAGACGAGGATAACCCATTAGTTGGTTAAAACTGTGGGGAAAAGAAAATGACTGCCGCGATGGCAACCACACGATTGAACGTCAGGATTGAATGTTGAGTTGAGAATTCATTGCCGGAGTTGATGATTGTGTCGCATAAATTCCCGCCCCCACAAATTCTACGAATTCATCCTAAGAAATTCAGGGGAACGGACTGGAGATATGATACCCGTGGATTATTATAACGTTGTTAATGATTGACAATAATTTCTACTGGAACTGATAATCTAACTTGAGTAGCAACGGGAGTGTAAATATCGATATCAATTTCTGGAGAATAGACAGATACAATTAAAGCATAGCGAGTTTTTTTGTTCCATCGCTTAAGATTATGTCTTTCTCGCCACCATCCTACCGATGGATATATCCCGACAATATTGGAATTTGCAAGCTCGGCTGCTTGTCCTTGCCAGATGTCAGAGTGGACAGATCCCACATTTCTCGCCCTACCGATTAACCATCTTTGGGAACCTTCAGTCCCAGGATGTTCTCCGTCATCGCGGGCCTGTTTATTGATGCGCTGTACAAACTCACCCTCAGATTCACCTGGCCCGTTGACTTCAAATCGAAGTGCATGAGATGCGTATCTGTATCGGTTATCCCAACCAACTTCTCCCGGCCCTGGCTCTATGAAGTAAGAAACCGTGACTCTCATCGTCACCAGCTTTTCCCCAAGTTTCGATAATTCATCTGAAGGCCACGGAAGTTTGTAAAGATGCATTTCATTGGTTTTATAATCGCTGCCGTCTTTATAGAATGGCTGCAACTGTGCTTGCTAAATTAATGTAAGGGAATTTGAGGAACAATATGAGGCACGGTTGAGATTTGGTACGCCGTATCCGCAGATTCTAAGCAACCTTGCACAATCTTTTTTATTAGGTGATTGAGATTCGCTGAATTGACTTTTCATGGTATCAGTCCATTTAGCAGAATGGATAATCAAGGCACGTATGGTTTCAGGCCAAGCGCCGGGGTATTGGATCTGAATTTGAGCTGCCATCCATGCGGCCTGGGCAGATGCGGCACTTGTTCCATTAAAAGATGCAAATTGGGCAATATGAGGTTCGTGATTCGTTGAAAGCAACTGCAGGTCATCTATATCAACAATAGAATCATTAGGGCCGCTGGCCACATTACCGCCTTCAAAGACAACCTCAGGTTTTATTGGCCACTTACGCCAAATCCATGATAACGACGTAGTGCTGAAAGGAGATAGCCCACGCCGTCTCAAACCGTCGTTTTAGATAATCACTATGGTTGTAACGGTCACGGTCAGGAATGCGAGGGGCTGAACCACCCTTCTGTGGATTTGTAAATCCTCGTGTTCTGGTTGGCCCTGACAGAAAAATATGCTTGTATTGCTCTTCAGGCACTATGGCGCTCTCCTGCCAAAACAAGCATTTCTACGTTCGTTTAACATCTGCCCCAACAGTGATGCCTCCACTTTTTGTTTGTCAGACAGGATTGCCTGCTTTATGGCATCGCGGCAAGACTGATCGATTTCAGCATGACTTAATCCATCGCTTTCTTTCAGTATGGTCTTCCATGTAAATTTTGAAGCCATAAACGCCCCAAGTACATTTTGAATCAAACTTTTGCACTCTTCAGTGGTGGGTTGTTCATAGTACAGTACATCGTCAAAACGCCGAAATAGCGCACGATCCAGGAGCTTTGGACTATTAGTGACCGCAATAATGATGCTATCAGAGATGTCCTGCTCAATAAATTGTAAAAATGAATTCAGTACACGCCGCATCTCACCCACATCGTTGTCCAACGACCTTTCCCCTCCGATTGCATCAAACTCATCGAAGAGGTAAAGCCCTGTCTCTTTCTGTATCAGATCAAATATCTGGCGCAGTTTAGCACTGGTTTCACCCATAAATTTTGTGACCAGCCGATCCACCTGGATAGTGTACATAGTCAGACGGAGTTCACGGGCTAATACCCTTGAGGTCATTGTCTTACCGGTTCATGGTGGTCCTATGAGCATGATTTTCCTGCGATTTGTCAAACCGTGGGTTTTTAGTTTTTGCTGTTGTCGGTATTCATGAATTATACGCTCGACACGGTTTCTTATGGCTGCTGGAATAACTAAAGCCGAGATAGGAATGTCCGGCTCCTCAGATAGCACCAGCCCTCGCATATCTATTGGAAATTTGAGGATTACGGCTCCCTTAGGTTGGCGGGCCTTATCCACCATTTCCCGTATATCATGGGCCAATGCACCATGGCCCTGCCCGGCCTCGTGCGCCGCCATCTGGAGCGCCACGGTAATAAACCGTTCAGGGTCGCTGCTTAGATGCGACCGAATCAGAGATTTAATTTGTTCTGCTGTTGCCATATTACGTATCATCCTGCCTCACTAACATTGTAAAACAATCATACAAATTTTAAAAAGCTAAAATCATTAATTCAGGGGACACAATACTTAATTAAGGGGACGGAATCTGTGTGCAGGCGGCACCGGAAGGTAAAATAAATATTGGCATCCCCTGAACTACGCCCTGAATTCAGCATTAATTCTTACCCTTCGTCGAACGTACTGGAATTCCCGGGACACAATTTCCCCTTGTTTGACATTTGACGCCCTATGCGATACAATCTTATAGGATGTCACCACCAAAACGTCGTTTTAAAAGTCTCAACCTGGATGCCGCTGCCGCATATGCCTATGTGGCTGCGTTCTTGTTTTACGTGCTTGTTGCCCTGTGCCTTCAGCCCATCATAAACGGCGATACCGACTTGTGGTATCACTTAAATGGCGGCAGATATATTGCCACACACGGTGAGATTGCCAATAGTTCATTCTTTTCCTTCATTGACCCGCCGCGCCATAGGGCCAACTACTACTGGCTTTTTCAGCTGCTCAGCTATAAGGTTTACCTCCTGCTGGGATATGGCGGGCTTATCGTGCTGCGCTCTGCGCTGTTCATATTTATCACTGCCATTGTCTGGGCGCTGTTTCGATGCCGTATTGGCGGGGTTACGCCGTTTTTTGCCATCCTGCTTACCATTTATGTCATGCTGCTTATGCCGCGGCTGCTCCTTAGTAGGCCACATGTCTTTAGCTATCTCTTCATCGCGGCCTTTGTGTATATCTATGAAGTCAGGCCAGGCAGGTCTTATCTCCTTCCCGTAATCGCACTTTTGTGGGTGAATCTCCACGGGATCGAATACCCCGTGATGCTCTTAATCTCAGGCGCTTATATGGCAGAGGCCTACGTAAGGCGCCTGAAAAGAAAAACTCCATTTACCAAAGAAGAACTTATCGTGATAGTATCGTCGGCAGCCTGTATAGGGACGGTATATCTGACCCCCAACGGGGGCACCTTGCTGAACGTGCCATTTACCGACACGCGTTACGCCTCCGTGTATATAAATGAACTTAGAAGGCTGACCGCCGGAGAGTTTTTTGGCTTCAACGTAAATGCAGAGGGGATTTCTTATGCATCGCTTTTCAATGTAACCTTACTCCTAACGCTCATCTCTGCCATAGCCTCCCTGATGTATAAAAAACTCAGACTTAGCCATATCATCATGCTCATCGGCGCAGTAATCCTCTTAACAAAGGGAGCGCGACTCAGGACAGAGTTCGCGCTCCTTGTCATGCCGGTTATAGTCAACGGCCTGCCGCTTATTTATAATAACGCACGGGTAAGGTCAGAGGGTATTCCCTCGCCTTTGAGATATGTCGCCGTAGCCGTGCTGCTTCCTTTACCCTTTATGTTTGTCCACGGCACACTGAAGGACTCACCTATGCTGGCACGGGAGCTTCCCCATGGCGTGGTCTCATTTCTTAATCATGTCAAACATACACCCGGCACACTCATGAACCATCCCAACTCCGGCGGCTATCTCCAGTGGGAACTCTACCCGCGATATAAAATTGCTATGGACATGGAGGTACCTTTTTTGTTTACTGACTTCGATTTTTATGACCTCATCATGAGTTATCAGGACGAGGTGGTCTTCAGGAAATTCATTGCCAAATACCGGCCAACCTATATAACCGTGCCCATGCAGTACGCCGCGTTTAAGGGAATTATCGCGAAATTCCCGGAATATAAACCCGTTTTCTTCGACGACGCCGAGGTCTTATACTCAAGAAACCCCCAAGTGACAGAGTTCTATACCATACAGAACGTTGACCCGTTTGCCCCGGCGATACCCACGAAGGAAAACGCCGCGGCTGCGCTTGATGAGTTGAATAAAATCGCCTCAATAGACCCCGAAATTGATACCGTAAACCAGTTAATCGCCCATATAAAAATAACCGATGGCAGATACGACGAGGCAGGGCAGTACGCCGAAAGGCTGATTAAGTCATCGCCTGAGCTGCCGACCGGATATTATTTAAAGGGAGATTCCCTCATAGGCAAGTTTGACTACGCCGCGGCGGCCAGGTCATTCACAATGGCCATAGGGCGCGCGCCAGACGGCAAAAAGTCCTCCATATACAGGAAACTCTGGGAGTGCAATTTTAAAATGGGGCATGACAATGAAGCCTATAAGGCACTGTCAAAGGCGGTTGATGTCTTCTCGCCCCAGACACCTTATTCAGACTTGTACGCGTTGGGGCTTCTCGCCCTCAAAGACGGCGACGGCGAAAGGGCGCACACGCTCTTTCGCGCCGCTTACGAGAAACTCCCACCCGCTGACGACATAAGCAATCGGGACAACGCCTCACTGGCGGAGTGGGAGCGAAAGATCAGAGAAATGCTCTCTGCGTATTAACACCAAGAGTCTGCCATCCAGCCTTCAGCCGGAGTTCTGGAAGCCGCCAACGAGCGGCAGGTGGAAATCAATAGATGAAGCGTGGGCGAGAATACGGGGTGAAGGGGGATTATCCCCCTTCGTCGTTAATCCTTTAGGCCGTGCCCTAAAAACCGCACTTGTTGTTGTTATTGTCAATCTTAATCTCACCACTGGCGCAGCTTGCCCCGGCGGATACGGTATTAGGTGCCAGATTTGCCCCAATGTTATAGGTTGTCCGGTTGGTGTTTACCTCTATTCTGTAAGTAAAGAGCAGCCCGCTGGTATTGCCGGGCTTCCACGCGGGCAAAAACGACAGTATAGAGGCGGCGCCTGTTATCGCCTGGTCTGTAAGGGTCGAACATGGCGCGTAGTAGCAGCCGTTTTCATTGTAATACTGCTCCATGAGAACCCTCAGCGACTGGATGTTTTGGGCGGCCTCTGTCCTCTGGGCCTTTACCCTTTGTCCCAGATACAAGGGGATTGCGATAGCCGAGAGAATCCCTATTATTACCAACGTTATAATCAGCTCGACCAGGGTAAATCCCTTCTGGCCCCTAACTGTGCGTAACCGGTTTGACCGGTCAGCCGCGCTCATCGCACTCACCGTGGCCATTATACCTTTATTCATCTGATCCTCCTCGTTGTGTCTGTCCTGGTTTCATTGGCGCGTCAAGATTGCACCGGCAAGGCCGGAGAGATAATCCTGAACTAAACTCTCTAAGACACCGCATATATTCTAACAAAAAAATACAGATTTTTTCTTTAGCCGTGACGCCATTCTGAACAATTTCTCAGCGGCGTAAATATTTTCCGGACGCTTTTTGCATCTTCGCGGCAACCAGAAGCGAGGCGGCCTGCTGCCCAAGTTTGCCAGCGGGGTCGGCGTCAACGACCTCATAAAAAAATCCCACCGCCTTATCGTAATCTTTTAACTCAAAGTAACAAAGCCCCAGATTAAACTTTGTCTGTGAAAGGTAGGAGGCAAGCTCAATGGCCTTATTGAAATAAGAAATGGCCTTCCGAAGCGCCTCGGTTTTCCCTTGCTCATCCACACCCGGCGCTCCCGACATCTGCATATAAACATAGCCGAGATTGTTATAGGCAGCAGTGCAGCCGGGGTCATTATTAATGGCCGCCATGAGATAGCTCATAGCCTTCGTATAGTCTTTTTTAGAAATCTCTATGTTTGACAAGGCGTTAAATACGAGGGCGGCCTGTTCGCCGGATTTATCAGGAACCTCAAGCGCGGTAAACAATTCCCTTTCACCGCCTGCGAAGTCCCGTTCCTGCAGCAAGGCTATCCCGTAGTTCGTGTGGGCAACAACAGAGGATGGGGATTTCTTAACCGTGTCCCCCCAAAGAGTCAGGTCAGACCGCCACACCCCTGTCCGCTCATAAATCAGCACAAAATATCCGATAGATACCAGTATAAACACGCTGATTAAAACCCGTCGGCTTAATACCTTCGCAAACAGTCTGACCGTAAGTATAGAAAACCCCACAGAGGGCAAGTACAGATAGCGCTCACCCAACGGCGCGGCTACCTGCGAAAATATGATTGAAAGAGATGGAAGCATCGTAAGGACAATCCACAATATTAAAAATGCCATGACAGAGCCACACCTTATAAAACAAAAAATGGAGGCGCCAGCGGCCGCGCAAAACAGCCACACATAACCGCCCCCTTGGGGAATCGCCGGAAGGAGATTGAGATTCAGCGGCAGCAGCAGCTTTTCTATATAATATCCGCTTCCATATACAAGGGCATAAAGAAAATTTATCATCGAAACCAGAGGTGATAGATATGCCCCCTGCGTGCCCGGCCTCTTAATGACCTCGCTTAGGCCGCTGCCCTGTCTCATCATAAAATATACTGCGACAACCAACAACAATATGCTGGCAGACACCACAAGCCGCCGCCACGGCATCTTCGTAAGAAGTCCATAAGCCACCACAACCGCAATCAGGGCAATCCCTGTTTCTTTGGAGAACATAGAAAACAGAAAAAACACCGCACATATCGCAATGCCCCTCGGATTGTCCTCCCAACGATAGATGAGAAAACCTAAAAACCCAAGGAGAAAAAAGAGTGTCGCCAGTAAATCTGTCCTGCCCGAAATCCACGCAATCGCCTCGGAATGCACGGGGTGCAAGGCAAAGGCCAGCGCCGCCAAAAACGCGGGCAGCATATCGCCGTCGTCCTTTGCTATAAGACGCCCGGCCACGACAAAGACTAAGACAGAGTTGACCACATGTATAATGAGATTATGCAGATGATAACCCCTCGGGTTCATGCGCCACAAACCCCAGTCCAGAGACAACGACAGCCGGAGAAATGGCCGATAATACAGGCTTTTGCCGAAAAAATAACCGTAAAACGAGTTAGAATCAACAAGTACGGGATTTGTGACTATGTGCATATCATCCCATACAAATCCATTTGATAACGTGGCTATCGCACCGAAAAAGGCGGCCAAAACAATGGACAAAATGAAAAAAGCGTTAACCGCTGGCCGTCCCTTTAATAACCCCGATATAGTCATCTAATACCCCGCACAAACATCCACCTATAATAAATAAAAAGGCGGGGGAAAGGACAGCCCCTTTCCCCCGCCAAAATGAGACAGACACCTGTCAGAATTAACGGCTTGTAACTAACTGGCTCAGCATAGGTGAAGTAGAGTTTGAGGCATAAGCCAAAAGATTTATAGCGCGGCTTCCGTTTGGACTTAAAAGAACCTGGCCGTCTGTCGGGGCAGTCGTTACAAACAAAGGCAGACCGTTAAACGCGCTCTTGTCTCCTTTGAACGTGTGGTGGGAGATAAAGTGGTCAACGATCGTCGTTATACCACCGGGGTAGGCCGTGTACGTGCCAGTGCTGGCCTGGTTGAAAACAGACAGACAAGAGGCGCCCGTTGCGGTTGCGTTATTGGATTCGTAGCAGCCCTGCGTACCTGCTGCATCAGTGATTATTATATACGGGTCCCCGGCTATGTATGAGTCAAGATAGCCCTGTAAGTCCGAGACCGCGCCCTTAGCGCCTGACTCGGTTGCCCTCACCTTTGCCTTTTCCCTCTGTCCCAGAAACGCCGGTACCGCGATGGCAGTCAATATGCCGATAATCGCGATAACAATCAGTAGCTCAATTAATGTAAAACCTCTTTCATCCCTTGCCTTCATCTCTGAAATTATTTTGTACATTGAGCATCCCTCCTAATATTCTACGCTTGCTTGCTATTTCACGGTTAAAAACCGCTTGACTGCATCTACCAACCATTGTTGCATTTTTCATACCACCGATTACCCATTGAGGTATA
>JADFYL010000072.1 GCA_015233045.1 Nitrospirota bacterium
TGTCTACCCTTCGAAGCAAGTTCGCCAAGCATTTTACGCTCATCTTCGGTAAGCATCACGATGTATTTCTTCATATCCAATCCTCCTTAGAGTGCACAGGAGCTTGCACAGGGGTTGTATTATTTATTAAGCGCAGGGGCTACGATAGAAAATGCCCCAAAGGCGTTAGAGGCGGCGTCAAAGGCCGCGGTAGCCGGTGTGTCGGATACGCAAACGGCGATACGCGCGGGGATGGGCATAGTAAACGCATACGGCATTGACATAAACAATCTGTCAAGGGTCTATGATACGCTCTTTCAGTCAGTAAGGATTGGAGTTACTACGTTTCCAGAGTTAGCAAGTTATATCGGCGAAGTCCTGCCTACGGCACGGGCTGCTGGTATAGGATTAGACGAGGTCTCGGCGGCCATAGTGCAACTCACAAAGGTAGGGATCAGAACACCGCAGGCGGTTACGTCGCTGACCCAAGCGATAAAGGCGTTTGCAATGCCTTCAGATGATATGAAAAAGAAACTGGCCGAACTGGGTATTAAGTGGGATGGACTAGTAAATACGTTAAAGCGTGTCAAAGAATTAGGGTTATCACCCGCGGAATTGCGGGGGATTGTTCCGGACGAAGAGGCTGTCAAGGCAGTGCTATCTCTAACACAAAACTACAACGAATTTATCGGTGTATTAGGTGAAATTAAAAACGCAGCCGGTTCAACGGAAATCGCTTACAAAAAGATGATCGAGGCCGATATTACAAATCAGATAAAGCTGCTGAAAAATAATTTTGAGGCAGCGGCAATATCAATAAGCGGGCAGTTTGCCCCTGCAATATTAACTGCCGTGAAATATTTGAATGAGTTTTTAAAGGGTGGCGCGGAATTAAACGGCAAGATACAAACAACAAATGAGTATATATCAATACTGAGCACATCGTTTATCACGGCCACGGGGGCGATGCTGGCATTGTCACTTATATTGCCCAAGATTACATTGCTGCTTGAGGGGTTATGGCAGTCTGTAAACAATGGGACAAAGGCGATGAGTGCGCTTAGCAAGTCGATGATTGTCATCACCGTAGCGTTGGCCTCATGGGAAATAGGTACAAAGATTAAGGATTTTAGGATATTTGGCACGACGATACACGAATATGTAGAGAGCGCAATATTGGTAGTAAGGCAGTTGATTACTGAGTTTGAAATATTAGGGATTACCGTGATGAAAAATGCCTACAAGATTGCCACGGGAGGATTGGGTGATACTTCGGCATTTGACGAACAAACAGCGGCCTTAAGGAAAGAGGCGGAGATGTACAAGATATTGAGCGTTGAAGCAGCTTATGCAGGAGAAAAGCGTAAGAATGCGGCGGCAACAGGTGCGGACACAGCCAATAAAGAAAGCATGGCCGTAGCTGACCTCAAGAAGGATTTTGACGATGTTAAAACAGCAATATCTCTCTATAGCGACCAGCAAAAAAAAATGGTGGAAAGTATTGAGGCAGGACATAGCGCCACTATGAAATCGATAGAAGCACGAAAGGCCGAAATAGAGCAGATGTCTGCGGGAACCACAAAGGCAAAGGCGCAGCAAGAAATCGAAGCGGCGGCAAGGCAGGAATCCAAGCGGTATTATGCCGAGATGGCAAAAGCCGCAATGGACTATTACAACCATGTCGATCAAGAATTAAAGACCTACATGAATACGTTAAATACTCAGAAAAACGCGGAAGGCTCTGTGTCTGTAGAGGTTAAGAGGCAGCAGCAGGAAATACTCAAGGCTAAGATTGAGTCCGCAACAGAGGCTAAAGCCATATTATCAAAAGCCCTCGACGATGCAATTTCAAAAGAGAAGCAATATGCCGCCGAAGTAAAAAGGCTAAACGATGAGATATATCAAAGCAAAAAAACATTTGCCGAGAAGCTCAGGGATACAGATAGAGCCGCAATGTCTGATAAGAATCAAATTGCTGACAAGGAAAGACAAGCAGAAGAAAAGGAAACGGAGGCAAAGGCTCTGCTTGCCAAAGGAGACGAGGAATCCAGAAAACGCGCGTTGGAATTATTAAAAGAGGCTCAAACGATATATTTAGAGGATGCGTCGAAGTTCGCCGCCGCAACAAAGCAAAAAGCTGAGGCTCTGCAGGAGTTGCAGAAGCAACAGATGAGTGACAACGAAAGAACACTAAAGCAATTAGAAATATATAAAACTGCTTATGCGACCGGCGCGGGAAATGAAGGTAAAGACAAGGAGGCCGCGAAAAAGATACAGGAGCAAATAAACGCCCTCCTTGAAGAAGAAAGGAAAAAGCAGGAGGAAAACAGGAAAAGCGCGGGCGATGGGATTAAAAGTATTGAAGATGGGATTAAAACAATAAATATCTTGATGGTGGAGTTTGCCGCGAATTTTGATAAGGCCGTGCTGGCAGACAGGAAAATAAAAATACTGCTGGATGAGACTGCTTATAATGATTTAAAGACAAAATATGATGAGATAAAAGACAAGACGGTTAAAATCACAATGGAGCAAACAACCGTGGAGAAGAAAGCCACGGGTGGGCTCGTGGGCGCGTGGAATAATATAGCGGCGTTTGCCCGTGGGGGACAATTGTCCGGCTGGGGCGGCGGGGATTCAGTACGCGCCCTGCTTGAGCCGGGTGAGTTTGTAATTCGCAAAGAGGCGGTGTCGAAATTTGGAGCGGGATTTTTTAATATGCTCAACAGCCTGAATATGCCGGATTTGAGTAGCCTTAAAATCACTGCCCCGTCACTGCCGTCCACCGCAAGGCAGGCATTCGCCACGGGTGGGATGGTTACGGGCGGCACCGCTGACTCAGGCGGTGGGATGATGACGCTTAATCTCAACATTGGCGGGACAACGATTAAAACATATACCGACCCAAAGAATGCGGACGTATTGAAGGTATTAAATAAGCAGCTTGACCGTAGTCGCAAGACGGGGTATCAGGGATGATTAAACTTGGCGACGTAGAATTTCCAAATCAGCTGCTCTGGCCGAATCGGTTTGCATGGACGATGATAGCCGAAACTGTGGAGCGCACCTTGTCGGGCGGTGTAGTCGTCTATGGCAACGAAATCAGCGGCCGCCCTATCGACATCGAGGCCAAAGAAAATATGTGTTGGATTACCTATGCGCAGGTTAGGGCCTTGCAGGCAATGGCTTCGGTGCAGGGCGCGGTATATGCTCTTACCTATGAAGATGAGACTTTCAACGTGCGCTTTAGGAATGAGGACGCCCCTGTATTGGATTTGACACCGATACTTGAGAAAAGCACTTATAACGATAACGATTACTTTTACGGCACAATCAAACTAATGGAGGTATAGCGATGGAAGAAGGATTAAACGTCATCGAGTATTATGACCCGATAAGGAAGTCCAACATAAGTATCATAACGAAAGAGGTGGACGGCGTTACGATGGTTCAGGCAATCTCGTTTTGTTTTAAAGGCAATCCATTCCCGCTGGGGCAGATATTAAATGTTGAGACAAAGACGTTTATTTCGATGCCGCCGGGATTTCGGGGCGTGCCGATTATGAATAGTATCCCTGAAGACCATCCGCTACGGCAGCCCAAAAAGCATGGCTGCGGTGGATGTGGCAAAGACACACAAACTGAAACTACGACAACAGAAATCGACTTGGAGGTAAAATAAATGGCGGTAGCTAAATCAGACATCTCATGGGTTAAATCAGGAACTGTAACAGACACATCGGCAAACGGCGGGCGCAAGAGCTATAACACCGTGCCGAACCGCATGAAGTTTAATTTGTTCCCGCGCGTAACGCGTCCGGAGCGCACGGTCGGCATAACGCGGTATCGCAAAGAATTTCTGTGGAATAAAAACGCCTCACTGGAGACGGCCTTTTCTGTCTTGGCCTATCTGCTGTTGCCATCTCCGGCGGGCGATAGGTTTTATATAGCGGCGGGGACGCAAGTCGACGCCCAGGGCGACATCGACAGCACATACAACTGGGCAGGCGGCGGCGCGCTGAATTCGGCTATTACGGCAGGGGCGCAGGCTGTTAGCATTATGTTTAAGGCCAACGATTATTACATAGACAACGCCAAAACACTTGTCATAAACAGCCACTTCCTCATTAGCCAGACGATAGACGCGGGCGTTAAGGCCTTCGATGCCGTGTATTATGACGGCAGTAAATGGATTCGGCAACCTGCCCCGACCTCCGACACTGAGGATGTATCTCCCTATGGCACATATCTTGGCAGCAACAAGGTGTTTTCGTATAACTCAGGCGGCAGCCTTGAGTATCTGACTACTCAAAACAATGGCTACACTAATGAGCGGCTTTACAGCGGCACCGGCTCGCAAACCGTATTCACCGGCCAGTCAACTGACCATACGCCGGTTAAGGCAGGTACGGTGTCGGTGAAATACACAATCGGTGCTCAAAACTACACGGCCACAGATAACGGTAACGGCGCCATCACTGGGACAAACATATCAAGCGGCACGATAAACTACGAGACGGGGGCGGTCGTCGTAACCTTTTCAGCCGCGCCGGACACCTCGACGAACATCACAATAGACTATACGGAGCGGTGCTATAGTTGGAGCGGCAATGTCGCAACGATAAAAACGGTAGAGCAGTTCGCCAGCAATTACGCCACGGCAAATACATACTGCGGCGTAGCCATCACGATAGGGGATGTCAAGACATCACTATCGAACAAGAGCATAACCGGCAGCGGCACATTCGATGAGACAAAGGTTGTCCTTGATAACGTCGGGACTGTCGAGGATACCTTTACGCTGACATTCACGTCGGCGACGGCCTTTAACTGTGTCGGCACGCTGGAAGGATCAATCGGCACCGGCTCAATTAACAGCTCGTTCACGCCGACAAATGCCAACACCGGCCAGAAATATTTCCAGATACCGGCAAACGCATGGGGAGGCACATGGGCAACCGGAAACACTCTCCAAATCAAGACTCACCCAGCGGCGGCCGCGCTGTGGCTTAAGGAAGTAGTGCCATCAGGCACAAGCGCGTACTCTGAAAACGGCACATTAATGGAAATCTACGTAGAGTAATGGCTGATCAATTCGGGGCATCAACACAGCAGAATCTATTGCCCGGCGGCGACGGCAGAAAGTTGTTTGGCTGGAATTTACTCAATTCAGCTCATGCCACGGGTGCGGACGTAAATATAACCAACCCGGGGTATGTGAGCATATATCCCACCGGCGTCTCGTCTCCGACAGGTGCAACGTTCAATGTGCCCTTTGTATATCAGAATCTATCGGGCGACTTCGATGTTAATATAGGCACTAACGCAAACAACTATCCCTTCGGCCTCATAGCAAGAGACCCTAATGCCAGCGCGGGTGAAGATTGGCTTGGCTGGTCAAATATCCCTGGCGACATGGCGTATTCAAAGAATACCACAAACGGCAGCACCGCCCAGTACGGTGCAAGCGCTCTTTTCGGGTATTTTAGGCTGGCAAGAAGCGGTGCCGGGTTCACCACTTACTACAGCGGCAACGGCACGACGTGGACGCAGCACCAACAATTCACACGTAACGACTTTGCCGTCGACATACAGGTAGGGATATACGCATACAACCCGACGGCCGTTGATTATTTTCAGGGCACATATACGATGACGCCAAACTATATCAACGTGCGCCAGTTTCCATGTGATTGTATGGCCGACGGCGGTGTCAACTATTGCCGCCTGGCAGGTTTCGAAATGTCACAGGGATATATTAATAATCCCCTAACTGAGGGGCAAGTCGCCATGTATTACGGCAATGTCCTGGCGTCGGTATTTTTAGAGTTAATCAACGTCCTTTATACGCTCCAGTGGCCGCAGGAAATTAAGCAGCCATTCGTGCCGGAGATTGTTCATAGCGTCGTAATGGAGATCAGCGAAGGATTTAACGCGACGCGAAGTTTTAACACAAAGATTGTTGACTCCGGCATTGAGGCGCTGCAGGCCATTCGCAGTTCTATCAGCGGCATTGCCGCGGGGCAGGTTCAGCTCTCTGAAATATTTGAAGGGTTTGCAAAGGCGTCGTATCTTCTTAGCTCAATGGCCGAGGGAATAAACGCCGCTCAGTCTATATCGAATGAGATTGTGGACTCCACAGTATTCGCTCAATACATAAAAAACATGCTTACGCAACTTGCCATAAAACGTAACAGCCCGGCGTGGGACATAACGCTCGACGGCACAACCATAAAAAAATATATCAAAGACGTGACCCTGACCAAAAGCGAATCAGAGGCGGTTAATCACTTAGAGCTTCAGATTGCGGGGCTGTCTCTGTTTGATAAGTGCAATCCCATCAATGGTTACGGCATGGAAAGGATTGTCCTCACGATAGGCGGTGAGACGTATCGTTTCTTTATTGAGACCCGTGAAATATCAGAAACATATGATAAGTCTGGATTAACCGTATGGGGACGTCAGAAGTCAGGGCTGCTGGCCGAGGGGTACGCACAGAAACTTACGCAGACATACAGTGACAGGTATGCAGCCGCGATAGCTATCGAAATCGCTGAAAATTGCGGCGTAACTTTGTATTGGAATGCTCCTAATTACTGGATAAACAGTTTCAGTGCCGACGCTTTCCCAATAGACGCGATAATTCAGCTAGCCGCGGCAATCGGGGCAATTGTCCAGACAACCCCTGACGGCAGCATTGTTGTGAGACACAAATATCCCGTAGTGCCCTCGAATTTGCCTACGCCCAACATTGCTGTGATATTTGACCGCGATAATATCCTCGGCCTTGATTTGTCTGAGGAGCAGGCGTTGTACTCCAAAGTAACCGTGAATATCAAACAGGATACAACCGCTTCATACAATTTCTCATCAGAGGTCGCCCCGACATGTGTGACGCCTGGCGGGTCGGCCACAATTAAAATCTACATCCCGAACGAGAATATAAAGTATGATTTAAAGGCCACGCCGTCGGGCAAAATAAGGGAAATAGTCTCCGGCATAGTGGAAACATTAACTGAAACTATCATCCTGACAGACGGCTCCGGCACGACGGCAAAGACGATATTCAAGGTCATTTCCTATCAATTATATTCCTGCAATTCGGCACACACCGAAATCAAATATACGATAGGAACGAAAGAAATCACTGTCGATAACGATACCTGTGCGATATGCGAAATCCAGTATGAGACGCTATACGATACATGGGAAATCAGTTGTGATGTTGCGCAGAAAATCGGCGTATGCCTGGTCACATATACCGATGACGCGATGCCGTCCTCTGTGACAGTGATGATGGGAGACGGCGGCCGAGCCGCTGCCGATATAACCAACGACCTCGTATATGGCGAGAATCAGGCAAAGACCGTCGCCGAGGCATTCCTTGATGATAACTTTTATCGCAAAAAGAAATATCAACTGGACGTGCCATATCTCGGGTGCCAGACGGGGCAAATCGCGTCAGTAGCGGATGACCGGCATAATGTCTATGGCGTCGGAATAATCAGGGAGGCAAGTTTGAACATAAAACTAAACGGTGCCGCCGCAATGATTAAAGAAAACATAGTCTTATATTGCTATGAGGAGGATGGTTCACTATGAAAAGCCCGATTAACGTAGATGCCGCAAATATAAAAACCGGCACGGTTACAAAAAAATTGTGCTGCTCAAAGTACGAGGTAACGGTCTCCGGCGGTGTAGTGGTGGCCGTCGCTGACACCCCATTGCAGGTAGGAGATAATGTTATGCTGGCAAAAGCCGGAGACACTTATCGGATATTACAAAAAACTGGCACATCTACCGGCAACATAATAATAAGGAGATAATCTATGGCGGCAGCATCTTCAACATCTAAGGTGCAAACATCGCTTACGGTGTCGTTTGCGCTGTCATGCAGTTCGTCAGGCGAGAGTATAAAGGCCGAAGGGGCCGACGATAAGAACGTCGACGACAGCGGCAGCAAGAAAAGCTGCTTTAAATACGGCGAGAAATATTATTTTCGGGTGTTTAAGACATCCGGCATTGATGGGTATGAATTTACGGTATCCGATGGGACTATCACAGATGAAGGAGCCGGACAGAGTATTACTAAGTCAGAGGACTTAGAGTTTAAAAAAACAGACACGGCCAGCACCTCGTATCCAATCACAGAGATATCTTCAATAACATGGATGGGCACGTCTCTGGGGACGATTAAACAGAGCGGAGATGAGCAAATTCAGGCCGAAACATCAGGCGTAGCCGCAGGGACTATAGAGTTCACGTCAACCTATGACTTGTGGTCAATATCGGTGGCCACAAAAGACGCTGACACATATAAGGTGGTGATATACGTTGAGGAGACCACGTAATTGGCCGATAAAACGAAAACAGATATTAGTGTTACATTTAACAAGACCTGCGTCTCGTCCAGTTCTAATTCGTTTAGCTTTGAGGCTGACAGCGACAAAAACGGCAGTAAAAGCACGTTTCAGGCTGTGGACGATACGGCGTATTATAGGTTATGGCCGGGTGGTAAGGCCCCGACGCTATGGGCAAGTCTTGGTACTGTCAGCAACACCGGCACGGCGTCCGAAACCATAACCGAAAATATCACTATTTACAAAAGCAAGTCCGGCACACTATCGAAACTGCCTGTTGGTGATGTTACATATTCGTGGACAGGGTCACATGTTGGAGACGCCACACCGACATTTGCAGATAAGGCAATCTCCTTCGCGTCAGAAATGACAGGGATATTATCATGCTCCTACGAGGCATATTACGACACTATCGAAATCAACACCTCAACGTCCGGCTCAATTCTGGTAACGGCTGAAAAGGACGACATGACCGGAGATACGACGATAGACTTCACGGGGACTTCCACGCAACGTAAAGTCTATCTCACCGTCAAAGACGCCTGCAACAAAGAAATCCTTGCGGGTGTGGCCGTGTCTTTGAGGCTGGCGGACTCTGACCCGTGGACATCTGTGGGCACAACCGACGCAAAGGGACAGATTTATCTTGGCGAATTATGGACAGGGAAAAAATACAAGTTAAAACTGGTTAAATCCGGCTATTATGACAGCGATAAGGACACGATTAAAAACGACGAGTTTACAGTTGCCGATGACAGCACAACATCCAAAACGTCATCAACGAAATAGACGATGGGCGACCTAAATCTAACGGCATACATCGAAAAGAAACAACTTGAGTTTGAAGGAATTTGCCATCCCGAACCGTGCCAAATCAGTATTACGTCCTCTGATATGTATTCGACAACATATTACAACGCTAACGCCGTTTACAGTGTCAAAAAACCCATCAAATATATTGATGGACGTTATGTATCATATGGCACGGATGTGGCGGCCGTCATGCTGACGGCACCATCATGTCAAAAGGACACGGACTGAGCGAAGTACAATATCGTGGCCTACCTGCTGCCGGAAGGACGAGAAGCCAAAGACTGCCTGGACTGCACGCCACCGTGCGCTGAAATCCAAACCAAGGACTCGACGGTTGACATAACAGCCCTGCCGAAAAGTTACAAAGACAAAGGCTGTGTATCGGACTGTGCCAAGAAAATAAAGTGGCAGCAAAATTACGAGGTACATCAATCGCAAACCTTAAACACGACAACCGGAGTTTATGAGACCAAAAATAAAAACGTCCCTACCAATATACTCACAACGGAGGTGGAAATCCCAAACCTCTGCGGCATAAGCGGGTTGTCTATAATGTTTGAAATATCGGATTGTTTTGCCGAGTGGGATTTCTCGAAAATCGGGACGGCGGCGATTCCCAAAGGCGGTGGCCTTGAGAGAATACACGGCGGCAAATGGTCTCACGTTTGGAGTTTTACTGAACAGGATAGCTGCTGGTTTCCTGGGGAGTATTTCGTTTGTTACTCGCACTTTGATAAGACATTTTGCGACTGCAATCCGATACCTATCGCTTGGGGTTGGTATGAGACAAAGTGTCTGACATCGGCAGTTATACAGGGCTGCGGGCTGATCGATGATGTGACGCAGCAGGTCACAAAAGAGCGCATACAGATTTGGACCTTTACGCCGACATATTTGGCCCATACTAATATCAAGGATGTCGTCGTTTGGAATCTCGACCAGTCGAAGCAATACCAGCCGTATCAGGCATTTGCCGCGTCAGAGTCCATCAGTGCCGCGCCGGAGCAATACCTGCAATATCCGGACGTCCAAAACGTCAAAATATGGCTATCTATCAACAAATACAAGGAATTGCCGACAAATGAATATACTATTGACACGGCAACCGGCAAGCTGTCTATCAAGTCTGGCTCCCAGGCGTTTAATTACGACTCAATCTGGGTAGAGTATCAGTATATCGAGCGCAACTACACCGTAGACGCCGCAAACGGCAGTATTAAATTACCTAAAAAACAACGTGACATAGTGGTCGGCCAGACGCTCTACATTGATTATAAATGGACTGAGTCCACGATTCAGGCCGGTGGGTATCTAATTGAATTACAGGACGAATGGATTTCCGATAAGCGTCTGCATTGGTATGTGTTGTTTAAAGGGGTTTTGTGTTGGATTAAGTGCAGCGATTTTGTTGATTGGAAAATCGGCGACCGGGTCTTGATATTAAAGGGCGGGGTCAGCACCGTAGGGGCTACTGCAAGCGTGTCGAAATATATCATGTCGGCGCGATCACAATTCCTTGAGCATAGAAATATCGTCTCATTCAAGGTTTACAACCAGAACAAAACGGTTCTGTATCAAAATGAAATCGACTACACGATTGACCGCGTAAACGGTATTTTCGCCGAGACGGTTTTTACCTCAATCCCTGTGGGTTATCTATGGATAGAATACACCTATACTGAGGAGAGCTATATCCAAATGCACAAATGCCGGAATAAAGACGGCTCAAACCAGACTCCCCAGGACGACGTCCTGAGTGATTCGTCGGTGGCCTACACGCTCAACCGCACGAGCGACATAATCCTGCCGATAAGGACGGGACTGTGAAAATTCAGGTATCTGGAGCGGGTAAGTTGAGCAATCAACGGTTTTTATGGGGGCGGTTGACTGCTATTAATTATGACGACGACACCGGCAGCGTAGTAATCCTCGATCAGGACTTAAAGGACACCGCAGAGACGTACAGCAATATACCGATATACTATAATTGCCAGCCCGGCATGACTGAGCGTCCAAACGGTGCGCTTGAGGGAGCGTCGTTGGCCTTTGAGGTTAACGATAAGGTGCACGTGCGCTATACGCTTGACAGCGACAACAAAAAAGAACTGAAAATTGTGGGCTTTTTGAACGATATGAAGGCCTGCGGGTTGAATCTGATACTGGTTATTGTAGATGACAACGAATTCCTGACGTATGATGATCCGACATCGAAAATAAAATATTACACCTACGAATACACGATAAAAAAGCCGTTAACGCTATCAAAAAAGCCAACGGTGACGGCCAATATCTCAAAGGACGGCAACGGCCTTGTGCTGGTCATACAGGGGTCAGAAAACAAAAATGCCAGTGTGGCCATGCTGCCAAATAAGTTTATATTTTATGAATATTGGGACGTCAAAGACGATGGCTCTGATTGCCGCTGGGGTGCGACGGTGCAGTTGTTTAATGCGTGGTCATGCCTGTTGGGGTCAAATAGGGCGTGGAATCCGATAGAGGGTATGGGATTCTGCTTTAGCGCGCGGACGAATTACCTTACAACCGCCGACAACCAGACCGCGACGATAAATATTACAGCGAAGGCCGGTGATACGGTAACACTGCACGAAAACGTCAAGGTAATCACGGTGAAAAAATGGGACGGGTCGAAGGGCTATACAGTAGGCAGCGATTACACAATAGATTTATCGCAGGGAATTTTAAAGGTAAAATCTGGAGGCGCAATATCTGACGGAGATTCCATAACGATTGATTACAGCTATTTGACCATGACCTGCTATTATAAAATTCATCAAATCCTACTATCCCCTGGTCTGTTTTACGATGACCCCCTCCAGCCGACGCATAGAACGCCCTCAAGGTATGAGATGCTATACAAGACGAACCCGGCAGGCCAGCTCATTGGCAATGCGTTAATTGGATTGGAATATGAGACAGCAAGCCCGAACCCTGAAGAGGACGGGTACGAAACCTTTACACTAAATCCGGTCGTGGCAATTTCAAGCACGGAAGCCCTTGTTATAAGTAAAAAACGGCAGCAAGTAATAAGCCCATTCTCTCCCCGCACATTAAGCTATACTGCAGATTTCACCGCGGTCAGCACTGAATGGGGTGTATGTTTTGAGATTGGACAGTGTTTTATCGGTGGACACAATCATTACGGCACTGGGCGGATATTTACAGATGTTTATCACTCATCAGGTACGGTAACGCTTACTAAAGAGGAAATTATATGGACAGAGCAATTAACTATCGGGACAGAGGTGATTTTTACCGCGGTTAAAACGATTAAGGCCGAAAGCAATTTTAATAATGGCGACGGTATCTCGATAGATACGATGGGAACTCTCGTTTCGGAAACCCAAAGCTGGTCATGTGCAAGCGAATGTTTTACGTGGGACACTACCTGCCCGTCGGGGTTTTCAGGCGGGGTAATGAGTGATTGCGAGGCGATTAATCGGTCATTCCCAACCACGAGCGGCAACTGTGGCTACTGGGGACACCCAAGCGTAGTCGGTGGGGCTATCGTAGTGCCGGGGGGCGCATCGCACTCATCAATAATCGGCACAGGGGACATACATATTAAGGGCATGGCGAACGCCGACGGCAAAAATAACCGGATTATCATCTATCAATACACCGAGTATGCCATATATCACAACCTTGACGGCTCAAGCTCTTCAACGACTACGACAAAATTTGTTATTGATATAAAATCCTCAGCGGTAACGGCACAGGAGATTGTAGCCGTATACACCGTGCACGACGGCACATCATCAGGCAACTCAATATCAAGGGTATCGTGCCAAATCAACGCGGGGCTCATGTCATACACATACTGCAAATACACGTCGACCGGCGCGTTTATCTCCCGCAAAATCAAGGCAATCAATATATCTAACAGCTCATATCCAATCGGCGCGACATACGAAACAGAATCGGCCTCAGACATGGAGATACCTACGGGTTACTGGTCGAAAATGATGGCGATAGGAGTAACGAAGTGAGCAAAAGATAGATGTAGAGCGGACAGCAGTCCGCAGGAGCATAACCTCCAAAAGACACGGTGTTACCAGCACCGAACGGGATAACCCGCTGCCATCCGCACCCTAGCCAGGGCGGATTGATTGTAGCAGGTTTACCCAATATAATCAATCTTAAGGAGGAAGTGCTATGAAAAGTTTTTTGTCTTATCTCGGTGGCAAGTCACGGCTTGCCAAGAAAATCATCCCCAAAATATCGGAGCATACGTGTTATTGTGAGGTATTTGCCGGCGCGGCATGGATGTTGTTTAAGAAAACCGAGTCTGAAGTAGAGATTATAAACGACATTAATCATGACCTTGTTACGTTATACCGCGTAATCAAGGAACATCTTGATGAGTTTATAAGATATTTCAGGTGGATTCTAAACGCACGGGACGATTTTAGTAGGTTTCTGAATGAGAATCCTGAATCTTTAACTGACATTCAGCGTGCAGTGCGGTTTTACTATCTATTAAGAAACGGATATGCAAGCAGGATTGACCATCCGTCATTCTCGGTGGCCACAACCAAAAGACCACATATCAACCTCCTCAGAATAGAAGAGGAACTATCGGCAACACACATTAGGCTGGCGAGCGTCTATATCGAGAATATGCCGTATCAAAAATTTATTGAGAGATACGATAGACCTCACACGTTTTTCTATGTAGATCCGCCATATTTTGGGAATGAGACTGATTACGGTAAGAATATCTTCTACCGTGATGATTTTGAAAAACTAAGGGACGTGTTATCAACAATTCAGGGCAAGTTTATCATGTCCATAAACAACGTCGACGAGATAAAGCAGCTCTACAGCGAGTTTACCATAGAGGAGGTAGAAACCACATACAATATGAGTCACAAGAAAAAGGTGGTGGAGCTTTTGATCAGGAATTATTGATAACGAGACTGGAAGGTTGAGGCAAAACCGTCAGGATATTGACGGAATAAGGAATTTTTGCAAAATCGCCTGATAAGATTTGCAAAATTGGGTGTCTAGTTATAACTGGGAAGTGAAAGTAATACTTTAGGTGACAACTTGGTGACACTTTTTTTAGGGGTATCAGCCGTGCAACTATTTGATTTATAAGAAAACTGTTAAAGCGGGCGACGGGATTCGAACCCGCGGCCAATAGCTTGGGAAGCTATCACTCTACCACTGAGTTACGCCCGCAGCAGATGCCAGTGGATTAGATTATAACACGTTTGCGGTGGCTCTTTCAACAATAATATTAAACCCAAGCTCCGATATAGGAATTTGCACCTATCGATAAAAAGGGTTTTTGAGA
>JADFYL010000073.1 GCA_015233045.1 Nitrospirota bacterium
AGGCTATGCCCTGAGCGTATCGAAAACCGGCGCTGGTACGGGCACAGTAACAAGCACACCATCGGGAATAAGCTGCGGGGCAACATGTTCCGCGTCATATGCGGTTGGCACATCGGTAACGCTGGAGGCATTGGCCGACTCAGGTTCTTCTTTTGCAAGCTGGTCGGGCTGTGACTCGTCAACGGGTCCTTTTTGTAATGTCTCAATGTCGTCGGCTAAGTCTGTAACGGTAACATTTACGTCGCTGTACACAACATCTTATACCATGAGCGTAACGAAGGCCGGAACTGGTACGGGCACAATAACAAGCAAACCCACGGGGGTAAGCTGTGGCTCAACATGTTCGTCGTCATTTGCGTCAGGGACGGGGTTATATCTGATAGCGGCGGCGGACACCGGTTCGACATTTACGAGCTTTACAGGATGCGACACGACAAACGGCACCGGGTGTTACGTGTTAGTGTCATCGGCTAAGAACGTAACCGCAACATTTACAAAATCGGCGACAACCACATATGCCGTCAACGTAACGAAATCCGGCACTGGTACGGGCACAATAACAAGCAAACCCGCGGGGGTAAGCTGTGGCTCAACATGTTCGTCGTCATTTGCGTCAGGGACGGGGTTATATCTGATAGCGGCGGCGGACACCGGTTCGACATTTACGAGCTTTACAGGATGCGACACGACAAACGGAACCGGGTGTTACGTGTTGATGTCATCGGTTAAGAACGTAACCGCAACATTTGCATCGTCAGGGTCATCTGACTATACCGCGGCAAGCACGGCAATTAGCACAATATATAGCGCATATTCCACATATTTTGGGACAAAATCCGGTGGTGTGACATCAGGAACATCTGGCGGCGCCACATACTACGTCCAATGGTTTACCAACGGTACGGCCATTTTAGCGTGGACAGATGGATATATGTACTGGACCGATGGTAATAATTGGTATCTTTACAATGGTGGGGTAGTGTGGAAGGCAAGCAGCGGCTACACCGCGGCAAGTACGGCAATTAACACGATATACAGCGCATATTCCACGTACTTAGGAACAAAATCAGGTGGCGTTACCTCTGGAACTTATAATGGGGGTACATACTACGTCCAGTATTTTACGAATGGCGGTTTCCTCATAGCGTGGACAGATGGCAATGTCTATTACTATGGCGGCAACGGCGGCGCATGGCTGTCCACAGGTGTATATTGGAAAACATGAGTACTGAAACATAGAGATTGCCGACCATATCGTTTAGTGGCGGGGTTTCACGGCGGTTTAAAAAATTGGGCTATTTGTGATATAATCCCGCTACACAGTTCGCAGCGTAAGTGTACGCGGCTCTGATACGCGTGGTGTACTGGCCGTGGTGATATGCAAATCAAAGAGATAAGGAGTGTTAGAGAAAATGCTGAAGAGAATTATCGTTGTGTTGTTATTTGCCGCCTTAACGCTTGGCGTTTCCGTGTTTGGCGCGTTTGCCGCCCCCCCGGAAAACTACACGGGGAAGATGGTCATGATGGGTACTGGTATCTCAATCGAAATGGCTCACCTGGGAGATAAAACACGCACCGAAAGCCCTGCCATTAAGGGACTGGTCAGCATATCTATGCCGGCCCAAAAGAAAAGCGTTTCGATGTATGTCCCCGGCAAGGTGTACTTTGAACACATGTACGACAATAGCCAGGGGCCGTCTTTACACGATAGTAACGTGGTTTTCGAGAAGAAAAAAATTGATAAGGAAACTATTGACGGCCACCCCTGCGAAAAATCTGAAACGGTTTACTACACAAAGGACAAGCCCGATGATAAATACAAGGCCACTATTTGGGAGGCCTCTGACCTCGGTGGACTCATAATACGCTATGAAATGAAGATGGCCGACATGAAAAAACCTATCATGCCAGGCAATACTAACCAGTCCGTGGTGACCGAGATAAAAGATGTAAAAGTAGGAGCCGCAACGGCCTCGATGTTTGAAGTGCCTAAGGATTATAAGAAAGTCAACACTATGCAGGAATTGATGGCCGGGGCTATAAATTCACTAAACCCCGCTCAAATGCCAAGTCAAATGAATGGCGCGGGAAAAAACAACCCGCCCGGCCAGATGCGCTCTCCAATGGATAAACCTGAGATGCAAAAACCTGAAAAGGACGGCGATGCCCATTGATTATCAGCTTGAACCGTTTATAAGCTGAACTGGCAGCGTCCTTTGGCACCAAGACATTCCAACGGCGATGATCAACGCACAAAGGCCGGTAAACTCAGGGGCGGGCAGTCGGACTCTCTTGTAACGGCGAGGGCCTTCGGCGTCGCTGATACTCTGGCCGTCTGCGTTGCCGTCCTGACGCTCTTCGTTTATGCCGATGTGATTAGATTTGATTTCGTCGGCTACGACGACAGGATTTACGTCACAGAAAATACGCATATCAGAAACGGTCTGAGCTGGGATAACGCCGCATGGGCGGCAACGGCCTTCTACGATTCCAACTGGTTTCCGCTGACGCTGATTTCCCATATGGCGGACGTTGAACTCTATGGCTTACGACCGGGTATGCACCATATGAACAATATCTTATTTCACACGGCTAACGCGGTTCTGCTGTTTTATTTCTTTCGGCGCCTCTTAGCCAGCTATTGGATGAGCGCCTTTATCGCCGTGGTCTTTGCCCTTCACCCTGTTCATGTGGAGAGCGTTGCGTGGGTGTCAGAGAGAAAAGATGTCCTGAGCACGTTTTTCTGGATCATTGCGATGTTGTCCTATGTGCGGTATGCCGCAAGGCCGAAGGCGGCCACATATCTTTTATTTACAATATGTTTCGTCCTTGCCCTTATGGCTAAGCCTATGCCGGTAACATTACCCTTTGTACTGCTGTTGTTAGACTACTGGCCGCTCTGCAGGGTAGGTGGCATATCTCCAGAGCCGCGTCTGGATTGTTATGAAGCGCGGCCACTTAGGGCGTTAATTGTAGAGAAGGTACCGCTTTTTGTAATCTCCGTGTTGTCTGCCGCCATAACGTTGATTGCACAGAAAAGCGGCAACTCTGTAGTGTCTCTTCAGAGATTGCCATTTGGGCTGCGATTAGAAAACGCGGCCATATCTTACGTAAAATATATTTTTAACACTGTCTTCCCGCATAAACTGTCCATATTATATCTGCTGCCGCCAGAAATCCCCCCTATACAGGCAATCGCGGCGGCGGCCATTGTCATTCTAATCAGCGTGGCCGCAGTTTGGAATGCGGTAAAACTCCCATACTTATTTACGGGCTGGTTTTGGTTTCTGGGGACGCTTGTGCCGGTCATCGGACTGGTGCAGGTGGGAGGACAGGCGATGGCGGACAGGTATAACTATATGCCCTCTGTGGGACTGTTTATCATAGCCGCCGTAGGTGCCCCAGCGTTACTAAAAGGGTACCGGCGTAGTGGAGTTATAATCGCCGTAGCGGCCGCACTGTTGATTTCATTTTACACAGTTTCCACTAAGAGACAGCTTCAGTACTGGAGCAACTCCATCACCCTGTTTAAACGAGCCATAGACGTAACCACCGGCAATAAGGTTGCATACTATAATCTGGGCATAGTCTATGCCGAGATGGGAAGGTACGATGATGCCATAGAATGTTATGAAAACGCCCTGCGTATAAGTCCCACCGACTGTGACACTATCCACAACCTTGGCCTCGCCCTTATGAACAAAGGCCTCCCCGAAGAGGCGGCGGCACGTTTTAAGAGGGCAATAAAGCTTAATCCGAGCTATGTAAAATCCTATGTCGCTTATGGTAATCTCCTGCTGAAGCAAAACAGACTTGACGAGGCCATGCAACAATACCAACAGGCCATAGAGATGAGTCCTGAGCTGCCCGGTGCCCTCAACGGCGTCGGTGTGGTTATGGCCCTCACTGGCAATCCAGATGGCGCGCTTAGGATGTTTGACAAGGCACTTTCGATAAATCCCGATTTCGCCGAGGCCGTAAATAATAAAAAGGGGGCGCTCGCGCTTATAAGAAAACGCGGCTCAAAACAATAAGAGGATAAATAATGATAAAAGAAAAAAAATCACGCAAACCATTGGAACTCCCCGATATAATTATAATAGTGATTGCCGTTTTGACCGCATTTTCGTACGCTGAGGTACGCCGCAATGGTTTTATAGAAATTTATGACGATGACGCCTATGTCTTAAAAAACGCCCATGTACTTGGTGGCCTTAGCGTTGACAGCATAAAACGCGCCTTTGTTGTCTTCAACGATGGAAATTGGTTTCCCCTTACGTGGATTTCTCACCTGACAGATGTTACAGTGTTTGGATTAAATCCCGCGGGGCATCACATAACGTCTGTGATAATTCATATATTAAACTCAGTGTTACTGTTTATAGTTTTTGCGCGTATGACTGCCTCCCAGTGGAGGAGCGCCTTTATTGCCGCGCTCTTTGCCCTGCACCCGCTGCATGTGGAGAGTGTTGCGTGGATTGCGGAGAGGAAGGATGTCCTAAGCGGCCTTTTTTGGATGCTGACTATGATTGCCTATGTGTACTACACAGAGCGACCTGGCGCTGTTCGGTACGTGGCCGCGCTCTTGTGTTTTATTTGCGGCCTGATGTCCAAGCCTATGGTTGTTACTCTTCCTTTTGTTTTGCTTTTGCTGGACTATTGGCCGCTTCAGAGGTTGCGGCCCTGTGGACAGCGCAGTGGTAGTAATCCACCGCACACCGCGGTGAGGCTACGGCGATTATTGCTTGAGAAGGTACCATTTCTTGCCCTTTCAGCCGCGTCAAGCGCACTTACCTATCATGTACAAAAGACATGGGGGGCGGTGGTCTCATCAGACATCCTTCCCATGAAGGCCCGCATAGCAAACGCCCTGATATCATATGCGAAGTACGCCATTATGATGTTTAATCCTGCCAACTCAGCCGTAATATATCCCATTGACGAGAGATTTCCCCTGTGGCATCTTGTGGGGGCGGCGGTTTTCTTTGCCATTATTACCGCGGCGGCCATAATCTATATTAAGAAACTTCCATTCTTATTTGCGGGATGGTTTTGGTATGTCGGTACACTTGTGCCGGTTATCGGCATCGTACAGGTGGGGACTGCCGCAATGGCGGACCGCTACACCTATATCCCGTTTATCGGACTGTTCCTAATTATTTCTAATGCTATACCAACTACCGTCCTCACCGGGCGTCCAGGCAGGGCCATAGCCGCGGTATTGGCATGTGCCGCCATAATCGCGTGCGTATTTTATACAAAGAAACAGGTAAAGAACTGGCACAATTCTGTCACCCTATTTGAACACGCCATATCTGTTACGAAAGAAAACTATGTGGCCTACAACCATTTAGGGGCGGCATATTCTGAGATCGGAATGGATAACGAGGCCTATATAAGCTATACAAAGGCCCTGCACCTGAACTATATATATGTGGCCGCCCATGCCAACTTAGGAAATTTGCTGGTAAAACTGAATCGCCTGGACGAGGCCATAGAAAGCTACAATATGGCAATCAGGATAAACCCCTCATACGCGTCGGCATACAACGGTATTGGTGTGGCATTGTTGTTACAGAAAAAGACTACCGAGGCGATACCATACCTAAGAATGGCAGTAACCCTGAATCCTAACCTCGTGTCGGCGCGCAAGAACCTTGACAGGGCGATGAGGACGGCTATTGACGAAAACAACTCCGCCATCATGATGTTTGGGCCATGATGTTTATGCCGCGATAAACTATGTCTGGAACTTATGTCGCTTCTATCAGGGCGTTGACGAATTGGACTATATCACGGCGGATGTCATCACTGACGGCAATAAACTCGGCGGCGGCGCCGTAGCTGTCATCCGACTGCAGAACTCTTACCACCTCGCCATAAATGAATATTGGGACGGGTGGTTGAACGGGCAGGATCATTCTTAACTCGATAATATCTTTTACACTAACCATCGTATCGCAAAGCAACCGGACACCACTGCCGCTTAGATTTATTTGCTTATACTTCAGGTTATGAAAACCATCGGCCGTGTCGGAGCTGTCGAGTACCCTTCCCAAAGAATAAGCCCTTTCCTGAAGGTCAGACAGCAACTCAGGTAATTCGGTGACTTCATTCAATTCTGAATTGGCTATATCGGCCACGGCGGCCGCGTCCGATATTTCAGAGAAGTACGCACTCTGCCTCTCAAGAGGAAGCAGCCGCACCCCCACCCGAACATAGGCATCAGTCCTTGGATATGTCCTTCTTTCCATCAGACACTCTTTCTCATCAACAGGGGATTTCCCTCACACACAGCAAATCTAGTATAAACCATATATCGCTGTTATATCAAGTGCTGTTGAAAATATGTGTCACAGCAAAGTAGAAATGTTCAGCGTTGAGAATTGCTGGCAGTTCGCAAATTCCTATATTTGGAGCTTGAAATAATTATGTTTTTATGGTAGATTAGCGCACTTTATTATCGCGGGGGTGGTTCTGATGGACAATAGCCGGTTGCGTGTTTCTTTAAAATTGCTAAAGGCACATACAACAAATTACGCGCTTGTATGCCTCGTCCTCATATTTATTTCAGCATGTAGCCCTGCTCCGAAACGCACCGAATTCTTGTTAAAGACAGGGCATCCAGGCAGTGTCACAAGCGTAAGCTACAGTGCTGATGGGCGGTTTATCGCTTCTGGCGGCACTGATAACACTGTGAAGATATGGGATGCCGAAACGGGGGCGCTGCTGCGCACGCTTACCGGGCATTCAGGCAGTGTCAAAAGCGTATGTTTCAGTGCCGATGGGCGGTTTATTGCATCGGGTGGTTACGATAACACCGTGAAGCTATGGGATGTCGGAGGCGGCAACCTGATACTCACGCTTGTCGGGCATACAGACACAGTGAGAAGCGTAAGTTACAGTGGGGACGGGAGGTTTATCGCATCAGGCAGTGAGGATAAAACTGTGAAGATATGGGACGCCGTAACGGGCAACCTGATACGCACACTTGCCGGGCATTTAAGAGGTGTAAGAAGTGTAAGTTACAGTGGCGATGGTCGGGTAATCGCTTCTGGCAGTTGGGATAAAACCGTGAAGCTATGGGATGCCGGAGGCGGGAACCTGCTGCGCACGCTTGCCGGGCATAAGAGCATTGTCTCAAGCGTAAGTTACAGTGGGGACGGGAGGTTTATCGCATCGGGCAGCTTTGATAAAACTGTGAAGATACGGGATGCCGGAGGTGGGGGTCTGCTGCGCACGCTTGCCGGGCATTCAGGCAGTGTCACAAGCGTAAGTTACAGTGGGGACGGGAGGTTTATCGCATCGGGCGGCTTTGATAACACCGTGAAGCAATGGGATGCTGGAAACGGGAACCTACTGCGCACACTTGCCGGGCATACAGGCGTGGTCACAAGCGTAAGTTATAGTGGGGACGGGAGGTTTATCGCATCGGGCAGCTTTGATAACACCGTGAAGATATGGGATGCCGCCACTGGGGGCCTGCTGCGCACACTCGCCGGGCATTCAGTGTCGGCCACACATTCAGAGCCGACCACAGACGCAAGCCACGACAGCGGCGAGTGAGGGAATAACCTTATCTTACACTAAAAAACCATAACTCACTATTTACCTCTGTTAATATTGGCCGTGTTGTATGAATTTCAGCGATACGTCCATCCTGTTTTCGATCTCTTTTAGTTCGTTGTGGATGCTTTTCAGGACTACGTCAAAGGTCTTGAGATGGGGCAGCTTTTCGGCCTTTTTCTTTGAGATTTCGCTTATGCCGTCCTCCATGCCTTTGAGTTTATTCATGACAATGGTCTTTTCCTTATTAATATCTGAGAGTTCCTCCTCAAGATGACCTTTGAGAGTAAGACAGTTGTTTACGTCGCCTGTGACGCCCTTTATGCTGAACTGCAGACCGTTAATATCATCAATCAACCGCTCCCGTTCGTCGGTAAGCCGCTCAATCGAATCCATAAAACTCTTCGACCTGTACTCGTTTGATTGAACATCGGTTGTGGTTGCGGCTATGACAATGTCCATGCCTTTGAGTTCGGAGTTCAGCGCGTCAATATCATACCTAAGGGCGGTGGTCCCGTCCCGCAGAGAGGACTTTGTCTCTTTCAATTGGCGAAGTGTGCGAATAAGTTCTTTAATTTCGTTATAAAGTTCCACATCGGTTTCCATTTAACACCTCCTGTTGCCGTAATGATAACACAACCTTTGTATTTAGCGCTATATTTTTTGACCCGTGGGCGCAGGGTAAACATACTGGGGTCTGTGTGTTTCATTGTCATTGTCAAAATGACATCGAATAGCATCCTTATATGTTCAAATTCAATTCAGCCAAATCGTCGCCCTCTGTAGTTATAGAGTGGATTGAAATCAATTAAATCTACGTTAGGGCGTATGCGTTGTCCCTTGCGAAGGAAAGATATTGAGCGGCATGGCCGGTAATTTTGCCGCGCTCTGTCCGCGAATAACTACTTTTTTGATTCCTTTTCGATAATCGCTTTAGCGGTTGCGGCGCGAATCTCGTCCATCACCTCTTTCAGCGCTGCGCTTAGGCCCTCAGCGAGGGCTGTGTACTCATCAGACCCTGCAAGCGCGATTCTTTTTGCGTACGCGTTGTGATAGAGGTTTTCCCCATCAGGTGACAGCAAGTCAGTATCAAGCGACAATATGCCATACGCGGTGCCGCCCTCGTCGAACTGCTCAAACCGCGTCAGATTTGCCTTAAGGGAATAAGAGTTTTGCCTCGCTGCTACAATTGATATGCGGATATCCTTAAAGAACCCTATCGAATATAACGCCTTTTTCAGCTCCTCAGCAACCATAGTTGCAGGCGGCGATTGCCACTTTGAATATTTCAGAATCGTTAACGTATAGGGATTAGACCTCACGGCTACAAAGGGCTGCGACAGGTAACGAGGTGAATCAATCACGATGACTATGGGGATATCCGGCTTGAGTTCGTTTTTGGTTACGTCGTAGTGTATGTCGAGGCTGTATATCTTTGTATTTGGCATCGAACCACACGAAACGACCATTATGGTGATGATAGCCGCAAGTATCGGAAGGCGCAATATTTTTTTATTCGTTTTCATTTTCCTTTTCCTTATATATGAAGCTCCATGGCTTGTTTTTGACTTCCTGCAAGACGCCCTGCAGGTCTTCCAACGTCGTGTCTATGTTTTTAATAAGCGCGGTCAGGTTTTGCGATTGGTCATCTAATACGATATTTACAGAGTTGGATGTCTTTGTCAACGAATCGGAGGTCTTTTCGAATGCCTTTACCATAGCTCCAATCCCGCGGACTTCTTGTGTTATCGTCTTTAACAGCACAGCGATTTCACCCTTATTGCCTTTTAATATCTCGTTTAGTTCTTTCAGGACGCCTTCCATCTCCGCAAATGTCTTCGTCAGTGAATGGGAGATATTCCGCATTTCACTCCCTGCGGTGATGACGGTTTTGTTTGCGTTGACGAGCAGGTCTTCGACTTGTTTTTGATTTTGTTTGCTGAACATGGCATCAACGTCTTTCAGCAGCTTGTCAAGGGTTTCTGTTGCCTTGGCCAATTTTATCAGTAAGTCCCCAAACCCTACTGTCTCTTCGGACGGTATTGTTGAGCCGGGTTCAATCTTTGCGTTAGCAACATCGCCCAGCGAAAGACCCATGTAGATTTCCCCAACAAAACCTATCTGAGATATCATCGCCCTGGTTCCCTTGTAGAATTTTGTGCCCTTGTTTACACCGAGGACTATGGTCAGGGGTTCGTTGGCGTTATCGGGGATTATTATATTTGTAATCTTGCCGACCCTCATGCCTCCCAATCTTACCTGAGAGCCTATGTCAATGCCGGCAACGTCCTTGAGTTTGACATAGTAGAGATCGTATTTGCCTCTTAACAGCCCGCCCCCTACCAGAATCACAAAAACGCTGATAACCAGAAGCGTCGTAACTACCACAACGCCAGCCTTTATTTCGTCTTTAATGTATGATGCCATAATTCACAGAGATTCCCAAAGAGGACTATTCTAACATAACGCGGGAATATTTTAACAATGGCCAGCCAAAAAAGGGTGCACGACAAGAAATCCCGATTAAAGCGGTACCGAAAATATATATTGGTATGGACGGCACCGGGGTGCCTGTAGTCAAAGCAGACCTTGTAAACACCCGGGCAGAGGACGGAATGGCAAAAACCAAAGAGGCGAAACTGGGCTGTGTGTTTGCTCAGACGACAGTACATAACGACTCGCTTTTCAGGACATTTCTATTTTGCTAAGAATAGGACATGTCTACTTTGGTACGACAGCATTAGGATCGTATTTGACTATATCATTCCCTCTGTGATAAACTGCCGTGTGGCTTGGCTGTTAGGTATTTATATTGAATAGCTTTGCTCGATTGTAAAATGACGTGGTAGAGACGGGGGTTGCGGCGGCTGTGAACTCTAAAACTAGGATTCTTATTCTTGGTGGCGGCTTTGGCGGGATTTATACCGCTATGGAACTCTCTAAATCCATTGCCCGGCGCTCCTCTGGCGATGTCGAAATCTCCATGGTCAACAAGGAAAACTATACCGTTTACACCCCTATGCTCGGTGAGGTCATCTCCGGCAGCCTCTCTCCACTTGACGTCTCCATCGCTATCCGAGACCTCTGCCCACATATCAATCTCTTTGTTCAGGGTGTCGAACATATTGATTTCGATAGAAAGGCCGTCATCACATCCGTTAACTCATCCTCCGTAAAAAACGAAATCCCTTACGACCATCTCGTCCTCGCCCTCGGCCTCGAAGATAACTTCTCTATCGTGCGCGGTCTCTCCGACCACGGGTTTCATTTTAAAAACGTCGCCGACGCCCTAATATTACGCTACCACATCATTGCCATGCTTGAACAGGCAGATACAGAGAAAGACACCGCCAAACGGCGCAAGATGCTTACGTTTGTCGTGGCTGGCGGCGGATTTTCAGGTGTGGAGGCAATCGGTGAAATGAACGACTATGTGCGCGGCGCCGCGCGAAGATACAATAATATCAACGACGATGACATTAAAATGATCCTCCTTCACGGCTATGAAAGAATATTGCCAGAATTCCCGCCCTCTTTAAGCGATTACGCGTATAATATCCTGAAGAAAAACAAAATTGATATCAGATTAAACGTATTCATTGAGGCCGTAACCGACGACGGGGCTGTATTGAAAGGCTCCACGGTAATTCCAACTAAGACCGTCGTGGCCACCATAGGAGGAGCTCCAGGAGCGGTATTGAAGGCGCTTCCCCTGAAAAAAGAACGCGGCAGAATCATTGTAAACCAGTATCTTGCCGTTTCAGAACTGCCTAATATCTGGGCAATCGGCGACTGCGCGTATATCATGGATAATAATACAAATAAACCCTGCCCACCAACGGCACAATTCGCCGTCCGCGAAGGCAAACGCCTCGCCCATAATATAATCGCCGAAATTGACAACCGTCCCAAACAGCCCTTCTCATTTAAAGACCTTGGTATGATGAGCGCCCTGGGACATCACTCCGCCGCCGGCGTAGTCCTCGGCATTAAGGTCTCAGGGCTTCTCGGCTGGATGATGTGGCGATTCGTCTATTGGTCAAAACTGCCCGGCACTGTCAGAAAAATTCGCGTGGCTTTCGACTGGATACTGGATTTCGTCGTCCCCCTTGACATTGTTAACATCAACTTAGACCCCACGGAGAATATATCTAAAATGCACTTCGAACCAGGTGAGATTATATTCAGCGAGGGCGACCCCGGCGACAAGGTGTTTGTTATATTAAGCGGTGACGCAGAGGTACTAAAGGGCACAGCCCAAAACCCCGTCGGTATTCTCACAATCGGCGACTGCTTCGGCGAAGGCGCTCTGATGTACGATAAACCCCGAAGCGCCTCCGTGCGAACCGTAACCGCCGTGGACGTTCTCACCGTGGAGAGAAAGGCATTTAAGGCGCTCTTTACAAATGTCCCGGTCCTGCGGGAGGCATTCGAAAGTATCATATACAAGCGTAAGGACATTGCGTAGTTTGGGCACAGTGACATGAGGAAATCACTTTTCCCATAATATTTTTCGCCTGCAATAAAAAAAGTGGTTGAATAAACGCCGCATAATCTGTTAGCCTACAGAGTTGATACGTTTTGCGGCACTCAGATAATTTGCACCGTGGGTAAAATAATGCATGGTGGGTAAAATAATGCGGGTGGGTTAAGATAATATAGGTGGGTTAAGATAATATAGGTGGGATGGAATAACCCAGGATAAAATGATATGTGGCCAATTAAACCGGATACTGACAAAGAACGTGGCTTGCCTGACCCAAATAGGGTAAAGCTGGATGAAATTGATGAGCAGATAATCTCCCTGCTCAACAAGCGCGTCGAGGCGGTCACTGAGATAGCCACCGCCACCGATGTCGGCGAGGATACCCGGTCAGCTCTCTTTAACCCCAGTAAAGAGATGGAACTGATTGAGAGGTTACAAAAGCTCAATACCGGCTCCTTCCCCAACGATGCGATAAAGACTATCTTTAAAGAGATATTCTGCGCCACCTTGTCCCTTGAACATCCCGTGACAGTCGCCTATCTGGGGCCTCAGGCTACCTACACCCATCAGGCCGCCCTGAAATACTTCAGCTCCACGTGCAAGTACATCTCCGCGGACAGCATCAGGGAGGTATTTGAGGTGGTGGAATCCGGCAAGTCCAGCTTCGGCGTTGTGCCAATCGAAAACTCAAACGAAGGCGCGGTCAACTATACCCTTGATATGTTCGTTGACTATAACTTGAAGGTGTACGCTGAGATACTTCTGTCTATAAACCACCATCTGTTGTCAAAGTCAACAGACGGAGAGATAAAAAAGATATACTCCCACCCCCAGGTCATAGCGCAGTGCCGCAAGTGGCTTGAAAGAAATATGCTTGGCGTGCCAATTTTTGAGGCCGGCAGCACATCCCAGGCCGCCGCAATCGCGGCAGAGGAAAAGGGTGTGGCGGCTATCGGCAGCGAGCTGGCCGCTAAAATATACGACCTGAATATCATTGAAAAAGGCATAGCAAACGTAAAAGACAATGTTACAAGATTTCTCGTTATATCTAAAGAGGCCCAGGGCAGCACCGGCAACGACATGACATTAATTATGTTTACCGCAAAAGACCAACCCGGCTCACTTTACGAGATACTGACCCCGTTTAAGAAACAAAAAATTAATCTCACCCGCATAGAATCCAGGCCGTCGAAGAAGAAGGCGTGGGATTATATATTCTTCGCCGATATGGAAGGACATATTGAAGATAAGAAGGTGAAAAAGGCCCTCGATGAAGTTAGAAAACACAGCGTATATCTCAAAATTCTGGGTTCGTATCCCCACACGGAGACCATTGAAAGGTAAATCCCTATCCATGGTGGCCATCCTATCAGCCCAAGCGCCCTCAAAGAGGCGGGAGACATGCCTGGAGGTAAGAAAAGACTTTGCTTAAAGTGCCGCAATATGTTGATAAAATAGCGCCGTATGTACCCGGAAAGCCTATCGAAGAGCTGGAAAGGGAGCTTGGCGTAAGCCACTCTGTGAAGCTCGCATCAAACGAAAACCCCCTTGGGCCGTCGCCGCTTGCAATCAATGAGATTGCTAAACATACCGGCACACTCCACAGATATCCCGACGGCGGCGCCTATGCGCTACGGTCCGCACTGGCAAAGGTTCACGGCGTTGATATCGAAGAGGTCATCGTCGGCCAAGGCTCAAACGAACTTATTGATATTGCCATAAGGGCGTTTCAGACACCTGGGGATGAGGCAATAATGGGGTCACCCTCGTTTGTTGTTTACTATATTTCCTCGGCAAAGGCCGGTGGACTTCCCGTGCAGGTACCCCTTACAAAGGACTACCGGCTTGACTTAAAGGGCATGGCGGACAAAATCACAAGCAAAACAAAAATAATCTGCATAGCCAATCCAAACAACCCCACAGGGACAATTGTAACGAAGGATGAGCTTAGGGAGTTCTTTGCGGGGCTGCCCGATAATATCCTGGTAATAATGGATGAGGCATATTATGAGTATGCCGTTGACAGTGCGTTGTATCCGGATTCTATGGATTATTTCAGAGACGGCAAGGATATTCTTATTCTGAGGACGTTTTCAAAGGCGTACGGGCTTGCCGGCCTTCGAATAGGCTATGGCATAGCGAATAAGACGATAACCG
>JADFYL010000074.1 GCA_015233045.1 Nitrospirota bacterium
CCTACATAAAACGTATCCTGTGAGCCAAGATAGCCAGGAAACAGTGTCTCTATTTCACCATAGGCCACCTTTTCCTCTTTTGCCTTCTCTAATGCTCTCACCTAAGATTCTGTTAAAATACAGTTCTTTTTTGCAGATTTCTCCTCAAGTGCCTTTAGTCTCAGCTTCATATTTTGAAGGTTGTTTCTTAACCATATATTTCTCACTCCACCCGACGATATGAATATCCCCCGTTTCTTCAGCTCATTGCTGCTTCTTAACTGCCCATACGCTGGATTCTCTATCGCATATGCTATTACCGCCTTCTCTATCTCTTCTTCTATCCTGTTCTTTAAATTAGGCTTCTTCCTCGATATCTCTTGCAACCCCTCCTCTCCATACTCCTCGTATAACTTCTTAAAACGATAAAAGCTATCACGACTATACCCGAAATGTTTGCAGCTCCTTGACACATTGCCAAGCTCTTGTGCCAGCTTTAAAACCCCTAACTTGGTCTTGATCAATTTCCTTGACGTCTCTACGTTCATCCTGCTGCCTAACGGCCTTTTCTAAGGTGGCGGTTATTTCCAGAGTGGTTACGACCAGACTGTTGTAAGCTCTGTCTCCACCCCGCCAGAATAACCGCTTTGTTTTATTTTCAGGAGATATTATACACCTCCTTATCTATCCAGTGTCAGTTTACATCGTTATCAGCACAATGGCAATGCTTCTTGACCTCTTATTTTTGACATTACGGCCATATGTTCAGGTGGTATATTGCTTTGTATGTAATCCAAGAACATCACTTTTGACATCGTATCCGGCAAGCCCTGTTCTTTAAGCAATGCCTTAAAGCTATCGTCCGGCATATCGTTCAACGCGGCTATTCCACGCACATATTTTGCTTCAAGCGATTCTGGCGGCGGAGTAGGGTTATTCCCCTGATTGATAACTGTTCTATCACTACCTATTTGTTTTTGTCCCTCATATATTCATGTGCGCAGCACCGGCTGCCACGGTCAGAATGATGGATAAGTCCCTCGCCAGGACGTCTGGACGCCACTGCCTTAAACAATGACCGGCTGACCAGTTCCTTCTTCATACGATCTGACATGCCCAATTACATCAATGCCCGATATTGTCTATATAATACAAACACCTACCACAAAATCAAGAATTGCAAAACCGCCTGATAATATATAAATACTTTGCGACAAAATCGCGGCACCCTGCCTCTGGCACTTGTGCTAAAAACCCGTGCTTGATTTATATGGTACGCCTGGAGGGACTCGAACCCCCAACCTACTGCTTAGAAGGCAGTTGCTCTATCCTGCTGAGCTACAGGCGCTCCGACTTGGATATTAACATACAGAGGGCAGTGTCGGCAAGCTCAAATTATGCTATAATCCCAAGGACTATGAACATTGGACTGCAGACATGGGGAAGTGAAGGCGACATTCGGCCATTTATAGCGCTGGCAGCAGGTCTGGTTCAGGCTGGACATCAGGTTGCCCTGGTGGTGGCCGATAACGCAGGCCGTGATTACAGCGGGTTTGCGCGGCGTTATGGTTTTACTCTTCATACTGTGTCCAATCCTCTCAGCGCAGAACCGGTTGAGATTGACGCCGTATGGCGGGCACTTATTTCGGCTGGCAATCCGCTGAAGCAGCTCAGGATGATATTGAAATACGGTTTCGATCCAATCATGGAGGAAATGTACACCGCAGCCCGCCACCTGTGCGTTGGGAAGGATTTGGTAGTAGGACATTTCTTCGTATTTCCCCTTCGTGTGGCCGCAGAGATGGCCGGTGTACCTGTGGCCACAGTCAGCACTGTTTATAACTGTATCCCATCCTCTGCGGTTTGCCCTTCGGGATTTCCAGATATTGGAAGATGGTCTTATCCATTGGAATGGAAAATTGCGAGGATGATATTAAACCACGTATTTTTGCCACGGGTAAATGCCCTGCGCATTCGTGAAGGGTTATCGCCTGACAAGGATGTGATGGCAGATACATGGGCAGCAGAAAAGCTCAACCTGATTGCTGTCAGTAAGCGTATCTGGCAGCGGCCTGCCGATTGGGATGGCCGTCATCAGGTATGCGGCTTTTTAAATCTGCCCGGTGAATCAAATTTTGAAGAGCTGCCCAAGGGCCTTGAAGCATTTCTTGCGTCAGGCCCGGCTCCGATATACATAACCTTTGGCAGTATGATGCCGGATAGTCTGCCATACATACGGGAAACTGTCTCTCTTGTGGCAGCGGCTATAAAACTCGTCGGCTGCCGTGCCATCCTCCAAATCTCATGGGGTGACCTGTCGCTTTTTGAAACTGACCCCCTGATATTTAAGGTAGTACGTACGGCACATAGCAAGGTATTTCCATTGTGCAGGGCGATTGTCCATCACGGTGGTGCCGGTACAACCCAATCCAGTCTGCTTGCCGGCAAGCCATCTGTGGTAGTAGCACATATAGCGGATCAGCGTTTCTGGGGCGCAGAGCTGAGACGCCTCGGTGTTACCGGAGTGACGCTGACGCGTAATTCCCTATCATCAATTAAATTGGCAAGGGAAATCAATAATGTGCTTAATGACACGGCCATGGCTAAAAGGGCAAGCTCAATAGGACAAGAGTTATCAAGGGAAGACGGGGTCAGTGAAGCCGTGCGTCTGATAGAAAAAATATTCCCCCAAAATGCTTATACCGGATTACTTTGACTTGACACGAATTAAATATCAGCTTGATTCTACCAGACATGTTTTGTTAGAATCAGCGCGGGGTTATAATGACTATGGATACTCAGACAGCAGATATAATGGACGGGGCCGCCAACTCCCCGCGTAAGGTTCTGGTTACGGGAAGTTCGCGTGGCATAGGGGCCGCCATAGCCGCCGCGTTTGCCAAAAGTGGCGCTGATGTGGCCATTAATTTCAGCAAACAAGGCGGACGCTCTGAGGAACACGCCAAAAAACTCGCCGCCGAAATCGAGGCAATGGGCCGGAGGGCCGCGCTTGTCCCCGGCGACATATCTCAAAAAGAGTCTGTAAGAAGGCTGTTTTCAGAGGCAGCCACAAGCCTTGATGGCCTTGATGTGCTTATCTTAAACGCGGCAAGGGCGCCCTTTAAACCCATCGAAAGGCTGCTTGAGCGGGAACTCCGCGCATTGGTCGATACAAACTACATCGGCAATATCTTTTGTGTCCAGGAGGCCCTGCCATTCATGCAATGTACAGGAGAACGTACAAAGGGGCACGATAAACACATCATATTCATATCAAGCCTCGGCAGCCGCTTTTATAACCCGGCCTACCCGCTTGGAAGCATGAAGGCCGCCATGGAGTCAGTCGTAAGGGATTTGTCAGAGACACTGTTCAAACGTGGGATTACCGTAAACGCGGTCTCAGGCGGACTAGTCAAGACGGACTCATTTAAAGTCCTTCGCCAGTTCATTGACGGGGTTGATAGAATCCCCGAGGAGCTGTTCGTTACACCGCAGGAGATAGCAGACGTGGTGCTGTTTCTGTGCTGCCCATCAAGCCGTGGTATCAGGGGGCAGACCATAGTGGTTGACCGGGGGCTTAGTAATTCCCTGCACCGAAATGCTTAAATATTAATCAATACACAAGGAGAAAAGACACATGAGACAGACGCTTATCAGCGACGACAAAGTGATTGAGGAATTAAAAAAGGCGGCGGCAGAGACTCTGGCAATAGACGTGGCAACAATAAAGGCTGACAGCTCACTCGTAAAAGACCTCGGTGCCGAATCCCTCGATTTCCTTGATATAAACTACAGGATTGAGCAGACTTTTGCGATAAAAATGGCACGCCATTTCATCATCGAACACATAGAAGAGATGTTTGGTGAAGGCACCGCCCTTGACACCGACGGGAAGTTGACTGAAAAGGCCGTCAATCTGATGCGGATTCGCCTTGACACCGCTGTGGAAGGCTCCACCTTAGAGGCCCTTAAGCCCGGCATGGACATGGACGCCCTACCCGCCATGATAACTATTCGTTCAATGGCCGGAAGTATTATGGATATACTGGACACCCTGCCCGAAAATTGCACTGAGTGCGGCAAGTCGGCCTGGAAAACCGAAAACGACACGCACATAGTGTGCGGGGCCTGCGGGGCAGAGGCGGCTTATAAAAACGGCGACGACCTGATAAAAGATTGGCTCCAAAAGACACAAGATGAGCACAAGATAATATAATCAAATGGCGGCGAGGGTTGTAATAACAGGCTACGGCATGGTGTCCCCTTTGGGACAAAACGCCCATGAGAGTTTTGATAAGGCCAGCGAGGGCGCCTCTGGCATCAGCATGATTGAGTCGTTTGACACAACTGGGATGCCCTGCCGTATCGGTGGGGAAATAAAAAGAGAACCCTCTTTAGATATACTTGAGAAGACCCTGCCCTCAAACAGCAAAATAGACATCAGGCGCATAGAAAAATATACCACGCGCCCTATTAAATTTATGATAGAGGCAACCGTCGAGGCTATAAGACAGGCCAACCTGCACGGCAATCTCTCAATCCCCCCCAAAAGAATGGGGGTTGCGCTGGGTTTTCACGGGGAAAACCCCTCAGTCAACGATATGATGTTTGTCCACAAGTTTTATAGGGGCGGCAACAAGCCCCCCACATGGGATATGGCGGCACTATACAATGCGGGCAGCTACCCGTATTTTAGTTTCTTTCGAAGAAAATCCGACGTGGCGACCGCCCTTATGGGCGGGATATTTGACTGCAAAGGGCCGAATATATCCATAGCGAGCGCCTGTTCAGCCGGTGCGCAGGCCATCGGAGAGGCCGCTCTCATAATACGCGACGGCGCCGCCGACATAATGATAGCCGGAGGATGTGAATCGGCTCTGAACTTTATGGGATTCGTCGGCTTTGTCCTGATAAAGGCGATGTCAGAAAAATACTCCGCGCCTGAGAAGGCGTCAAGACCGTTTGACAGAAAACGAAATGGTTTCGTGATGTCAGAAGGGGCAGGAGTGGTAGTCCTCGAAGGGCTTGAACACGCCAAAAAACGCGGTGCCCCAATCTTCGCTGAACTACTGGGCTACGGCTCAAGCGCCGACGCCTACCGCATAACAGACACCCATCCCAAAGGCGAGGGCGCTATTATAGCAATGCGCGCAGCCCTTAAAGACGCCTCGTTAAGCTCCGGCGACATAGATTATATAAACGCCCACGGCACCTCGACCATTATGAACGACCAGACAGAAACAGAGGCCATAAAACAGGTCTTTGGGCAGCGGGCAGCCTCAATCCCCGTAAGCTCAAATAAATCCATGATAGGACACACCATCGCCGCGGCCGGCGCAATCGAATGCGTCCTCAGCACGATAGGGATTAATAAATCCATCATCCTGCCTACAATTAACTACGAAAACCCCGACCCAAAGTGTAACCTTAACTACGTCCCAAATGAGGCCATTGATTGCCCTCACAAGAGGGTGCTTTCAAACTCCTTCGGCTTTGGCGGCCAAAACGCCTGTCTGGCCATAGGAAAATACGAAGGATAGATGTTATAATCCCGCTCAGGTGGCAAGGTGGCAAGGTGGCAATGTTAAACGAAGGCAAAGAAACGGTAAAAATCTTGGTTGTTGAAGACAGCACAACGCAGGCCGTGCTGCTGAGGCGTATGCTGCAAGGCCATAATTATGATGTAATAGCCTCTGATAACGGCTTAAATGGCTACATTAAGGCAAAAGAAATCATCCCATCCCTTATTATCAGCGACGTAAACATGCCGGTTATGAATGGTTACGAGATGTGTGAGAAAATAAAAGCCACTGAAGGGCTTAGACATATCCCCATAATACTGCTTACCGAGTTGGGGAATCCAGAGGATATAATATATGGCCTTGAGTGTGGGGCGGATAATTTTATTATAAAACCATATACCGACGCGTCGTTGCTTTCACGAATTGATTATCTGCTGGCAACTTCAAGGATAAGAAAGAGCGACGGTGCCGGCGTTGGAATAGAATTGCGCCTTGGTGCTAAGACATATACTATTAACTCGGAAAAGCGCCAGATATTAAACCTTTTAGTCTCCACATACGAAAGAACGCTTGAACAGAACCGCAAACTCAAAGAACAAGAGCAGGAGTTGAGAACCCTTAACTCAGCGCTTGAACAACGCATATCTGAGCAAACGAGGAAGGGAATAGAGAAAGAACAGTTGTTGATTCAGCAGTCAAAAATGGCTGAGGTGGGAAGCATGATAAACGCCATCGCCCACCAGTGGAGGCAGCCCCTGAACGTTATATCCTTAATGGCTCAGGAAATAGACGAGGCATACAAGTTCGGAGAGCTGAACAAGGACTACTTAATTGAAGCCAAAAACACTATTCTAAGCCACGTTGATTTCATGACTAAAACTGTAGACGATTTCTGCCGGTTCCTGCGGCCATCAAAAGAGAAAATACTATTTGACGTAAAGAAATCCATCGGGGAAATGGTTCTGATGTTTGCGCCATATTTCTTAAAAAATGGCATATCGCTTAACATGGACTTCATTGACGAAGACATAAGCGCCACGGGCTACCCCAATGAATTCAAACAAGTCATCCTGAATCTTATTAATAACGCCAGAGACGCGATACTCTCAAAGTGCGGCGAGACTAAACAGTCCGCTCTTGGCAGAATAGATATTGGTATCACAAAGGAAGGCGAAAAAATTAAGGTCTTCGTGTCAGACAACGGCGGAGGTATCCCCGAAGATATAATTGACAGGATATTCGAGCCGTATTTTACAACGAAGGAATCGAACAAAGGTACAGGCGTCGGCCTGTATATGTCGAAAACAATAATAGAAAATAGTATGGGCTGGAAACTTAAGGCGGCAAGCATTGCCGGAGGCGCCAAGTTTGTCATAGAAATATGACCCTATTTTATTGTTGACATTTACTATCCCGCGGGTATATTATATATACGTCCAGAAGGCAGCGAATGAATAAAGTCAAGAATCAAGAGGAGGTCGCATGATAACAAAAAACATGAAGAGTTTTATGAACATGGCAAGTACGTTTGTGGAAAAGAACAAGAGTGGATGGGACCATGAGGCATGGCTCAATTTCATCTCCGATGTGCAGAAAAACGGCATGGAAATGTGTGACGATACAAAGGCATGTGCCGGTGCAGTTTTAGAGGCTATGCAGAAATATTCTAAAACCGCTATGGGAATAAGCGGTATGGCAAGTAAGATGGCTGACGTATCCGACCTGACCGTAAAGTTCCTGAAAGACACTAAGGGCGTCTGGAGCCATCCAGAGTGGGAAGCATACATTAAGTCTATGCAGGAGAAAGGCATGAAGATGAACGAGGAGGCGAAGGCATATCTCGGTTCATTGTTAGAGGCGTCAAAGCAGTTAGCTTCCTCCGCCAGTATGCGCTAAGACATGTATAAGGATTAAAGACGAAGGGGGGTAACCCCCCTTCACCCCGTAATCCCGCCAGTGTTTTATCTATCGCCATGACGGGGGATTATCCCCTTGTCGGCGGCTTCAATACTCCGATTGTACGATTGTGAGGGACTTAGTGTGGAAAGTATTAGTATTATGCTCAGGGGCCGGGTGGCCATCGCAGTGTTTGTGTTTCTGGCGGGAATCTATGCGTCAACCGGTTGCCCGGAAGCCAGCGTTTGTTCAGGCAATGTTGGCAGGCCATTTTCTTTTATCGTCTTTGGCGACAGCCGGGACAATGTGTCAGGCGTAAGCCCTGTTTTGACAAGACTCGTCCAAACAATGGCCACGCATGTTGACGGCGATAAGCCCGCGCCTTCGTTCGCGGTGTTCATGGGAGACGCGGCCACCGCCGGTGGACCCGGCAATCTCAAACTGTGGGATAATATCACAAGTGGCCTCTCGACAAAAATCCCCGTGCTCTTTGTCAAAGGCAATCATGACATCTACGGTGGTTCGTTAAATGGTTTTTCTCTTGACGGCGACTTTCAGGCGTTTCAGAAAGAGAGACTAGAAACAGGCGTAAGCATTAATAGCCGCTGCATCCAAAGGCTCCCCGGCAACTCCGGTTATTCTGCCTTTTCTTTTGTGTGGGACGGTTCGCTTTTCGTTATCTTAGATACATATGATATGCCAATGCCTGGCCACCAGTACAACGGTTGGGTGAGTTCGCGGCAGCGCGATATGCTTGAGAAAGAACTTGATAATACCACGCCGCGGCATAAATTCGTATTTTATCATACACCGGCATTCGATAACGCCGCTCACGGTAATATCAGTAAATCAGAATATATGGGCTCATGGAGCGCCGACTTTATGGACATATGGAAGATAATAGACAAAAATGCCGTAGATATAGTTTTCTCCGGCCACAGCCACTATTACGCCCGCAGAAAAATAGACACAACCGTCAATCCTGGCTGGAGAAACGGTGTCTTGCAGGTAATATCAGGCGGGGCGGGAGCGCCCTTTAACGACCCGCAAAGCTGCGTGGGCAGTTTCTGCTTCAAGTACGACAATCCCCCTGAAATCAGTAAAATATACCACTTTATTATCGTAACAGTAACCAAAGAGGTTGTGTCCTATAAGCTCTATGATGTTAATGATAAGCAGATTGAGGAGTATGTTATTTCAAAAAATTAACATATATCATAAAGAAGCAAGTGTGGTATATCATAAAGACACGAGTGCTGGGTGTGTCTTAGAAATCGTCGTGTATTCATTATAAGGAGAGAGGAATAAGGCTATGAATTTAAGTGCGATATGGCTGCATGTGCATCTGATAGTAAATCATATACCTATGTTGTGGGCGGTGTTTGCCTTTGTTTTGTACTACTATGGGACGATAAAGAAAAATGGTGACATACAGAAGGCGGCGCTGTTGGGTTTTGCCGCCACAACAGCCATAACATGGCTTGTGTTTCGGTCTGGAGAGAATGCCGCGGGGAATGTGGCCGGGCTGCCGTTGCTGTCATTGGATTACCTCTATGAGCATGAGCAATGGGCACAGAAGACGCTGTGGGCATTATACGCCGCCGGGGCAATTGCCACACTCGGAGTGGTTAAGATGTGGCTGAAAAGACAGCTTCACGGGGTATTTTTTATCTTTTTTTCAATCGTGGCCGTCGCGGCTATAGCGCTGTCGGCGATAACGTCAGATATTGGCGCGAAGATAGCCAACCCCGGAGTCAGGCCAGGCTCCACGTTAATTAAGTCTCCTAAGTATAACGAATACAAAGAAAAGAGGAAAAAAAGCGGTACGCTCCTGTCGGATAAAACCCCTGTGAGCAATGAATCGGCCATTAAACCCGCCGTTGCGATAAAACCCGTAACCGTCTCTGATAATGTGACATTTAAAGAAGAAAAATAGCTTCTGGGATTGGCGACCACCGGAAATTAGAATATCCCTAAGGCGGGAGGGTTGTTTAATCGCATCCTTTCCTGAGAACCGCTTTCCATAAGACATCCCACCCAAGGTATTTACCATTTCTTGTGATGGGCTTTGCGTTGTTGTTTTTAAGAATTGTTATTACATCGTCTCTATAGAGAAGTGTAAAATCACCTTTATGTGCCTCAATAGAACTCCTATAGTTCCAATAAAAAGCCCCAAATTTGGTGTAAAGCGCCGGGTCAAGCAAATACCGGCTCTTTGTTCCCTCGGTCATAACAAAATACTCGACACCTTCGGGATGAGCGCCTATGCTCCAGGTATGCTGACGGTTTGTCATAAATGTCTCAAACATATCGGCCACAGAAAAAGCTATGGAGGCATTTTGAGGCACATACAAATTGATATTCCTGATTACGTCATTTAAAAGCCACGTCCGCCCTGTTTTGGTTACCAGATGTTCTAAACTAAGAGAGTCTGAACCAACCTCCTGATGATAATCAAAGAACTTGTGGCTTACCTGCCAGGGATACATTGTAGGGCCAAAAAAACTAAACGTGAAGACGCTTAAGAAAAATACAATCGCTATATTTTTTGAAAAATAAGAGGATTCTGATTTTCTTATATCTGTCATGGCCTTTAACGACGCCATATAAATCGGCACAAACACAAAGTAGTTTCTGTGGGAGCCCCAATGATAGAAACGTATAAGATTCAGACTTACACCAACCAATGACATCAGCAGGAGTACAATTATACCCATATTCCATTCTTTATTTTTTCTCAATGAAAGTATTGGCAGAAAACATAGGATAATCAATAAAAGCAAAATGTACTCCGCATAAAAAACCACACCATTCTTAATAAGAAACACCATGTGATCTTTGAGCGAGGAATATCCTAAGACAAAAGACATTACTCCGGATGATAGGCCAACACCACTTCCATTATCGTCAAATCCAATACAGGCGGCATATTGTGCAACTAGCACTCCCCATTTTGCTATAAGCAAACCTATTAAGAAAGCTGCCAGTCCTGCCCTTCTATCCTTAATAAGAAAAAAAATAAACACCCCTATAAACATCACATAATAGGATTGAGGGGTATTCATCAGAGCAAAAACTACGCTCACAAAACAAAACCAGCCCCAACGCCTGTCTATCATAGTTAAAAACACGTATGGCAATATCGCTAACCCAACTATATCAAAAATGCCTTTATTGAACAAGGATATTTGTGTTTGGGGTAATATCATGTAACCAACAGCACCCATGAGTGCTACCGTCTTTGAGCCACCTGTTTTTCTGACAAAAATATAAACTCCAGGACATCCAATAATATAAACTATGATTAAGATGTCATAAATATGCATAGGGGGATGCGGGTAGATTGCATAAAGAGGAGCGAGTAACAGTAGTGGGGTAATGTACAATCTTTGAAGAAAAATCGAGCCATAATTGGTACCAAACGATGGCATACTCCATGACGTCTCCGGCCCTATTCCTCTTGAAACATTACTACTCATCTGTACAAAAATGTTTGCATCGCCGTAGTTATATACTTCCATATAAGGATTTTGAAACAAAACAATGAAAAACCAGCATAATGACAATACAATAAATAATAATAGAAACAAAAAGCCATCTTTTTCGACAAAATCATGAGTTTTATCAGCAAATCTTTTAACGCGAGTATTTTTACCAAGATATTTATCCCAAATAAAGTAAAAACCGATAAAAATTAAGACGAAACCCAAGTACAGAATTACCATTCTTAATGAAATAACCCCATATTCGAACAAACGCATGTCGCACACTACCAAATATGTTCGGCCTTTGTCAAGACATACACCGCCCAAACCGCTCTGCATACTTATGGGATATTGGGCCTGCCCGGCGAGATGGCTCACGGTCTGGCAACATTTTCCTATACGGAAAAATATGCCGTTTTTTTGACGCCGCTTCCTGTGTTCAATCCCCAAAATCAGCGTATTTTCAACCGTCATCACCACAATCATTGCCAACAATATGCTGGCATAGTAATTGCTACATAACATTAAATTCTTAAAGAGACATTGGAGGTACTGTGATATGAGAGTTAAAAATTTGACAGTGGTGTTTGTTGTTGGTATCGTGGTTGCGCTGGTGGTCTTCTCCGTATTCAGGGGGATGGAGTTCAGTGTCCTTTTCAACGCCGACGCGTTGATTATCGTTGTTGGTGGAACAATTATTGGAATGCTGTTAGGATTTCCTATTGAGAGACTAAACAAGACGCTTAAAGACATCGTTAAATCTTTTAAAGACCACACCACAAAGGAATCCCTCATAGAGGAGATACTCCATATTGCGCGAATAAACAGGAACTCTGGAATCAGGGCGCTTGAGAGGGGCCTTGATGAGATCAGAGATGATTTTCTGAAGTTCGGCGCTAATCTAATTGTTAACAACTATAATGAAAAAACTATCAGGGAAATAATGGAACGAGAGATGGCCTCCCGGATAGTAAATCAGAGTTTCAGCCAAAACGTATTGAAAACGCTTGCCCGTCTGATGCCGTCGCTTGGCCTTGCGGGGACGGTTGTAAGTCTGATAAAGATGTTTAAGGATTTTAGTTCCGTGGAAACACTTGCTCCCCTTATGGCGGTAGCCCTTATGTCAACGTTTTATGGCGTGGTGTTGGCCAATCTTGCAGCCCTTCCGCTTTGCGCCAAACTCAAGGAAAGCTCCATCAGAGCAGGCTCACTGATGATAGTCGCGATTGAAGGCATTTCGGCCATATCCAACATGGAACACCCGCTGAAAATTGAAGAGCGCCTCACAGGATATGAGCAAACCGGTGACGTGTCCTTGTTAACAATGCCTCACAAGGCATTTTCAGGACGTAATTATAAGACAGTACCGGCAGGCGGCAGCATAAGATAATGAACGATCCCTATAAAAAAATAGTCGAGCAGTTCGCGTCTGAAGGTGAGGACAATCTGTGGCTCATTACGATGACCGATTTGATGTCTCTGCTGTTGGTATGCTTTCTGATGTTTTTTGTTATATCGAAAAGGCATGAGAAATTAGCCGAAAAGGCCCGGCAGCAGCAACCTGTGGCAGAGCGCCAGATTATTGGCAAGGAACAGACCCCCAAAGCCACCAGCGCGCCGGACGTCAGCATAGTGATGGCAGACACTGTGGCGCCAAACAATCTCACCACGGCTGAAACAGCAAAAAGCGCGCCAGAGATGGCGGCCTCAGCGGTAGTGGCGGAGCCAGAGCGCCAGAGCACCAACGAGGAAACTGCCACCAAAGCCGTCAGTGCGCCGGATATTGCCAACCAACCGGCGGCAGACGACATAAAGATGGCGGCCGGGGATTCTGCCCCCGAGCTTGACGCGGTTATCAGGGCACAAAAGCTCGAAAGCGATGTCACCGTTGCCCGTGTAGGCGAAGGCATTGTGATAACGATGAGGGAGAAGGTATCTTTTATACCCGGCAGCGCCGTGATTTTAAAAAATACCACACCCGTATTAGATAAGGTTGCACAGCTCATAAAGCGCCATCCTTCATATGCCGTAGAGATAGACGGCCATACGGACAACTCACCAATACATTCGCCGCTCTTTCCATCAAACTGGGAACTCTCCTCCGCCAGGGCAATGAGTGTATTGCAGTACCTTATAAATGTAAAGGGTGTTGACCCTTCGGGGTTTTCAGTCAGAGGCAATGGTGACAGCCGTCCGATAGTGCCAAACGACAGTCCGCAGCATATGGCACAGAACAGACGTGTCGAAATCAGGATTAAAGAAAAATCAATATAATCTATAACAGGAGGTTTCACGATTATGGCAGTGTGTATCGAAAAAATAACATCAAAATCTATTCTAACGAAAAGTGGTATTGATGGGCTTGACTACTGTGTAAACCCGTACATGGGGTGTATGCACGGGTGCCTGTATTGCTATGCGATGTTTATGAAGAAATACACCGGCCACGGCGAGGACTGGGGTTCTTTTGTGGACATAAAGACCAATGCCGCGGCAGTGCTGAGAAAGCAGCTACAGACCGCCAAACGTGGCAGTGTAATTGTAAGTTCTGTCACAGACCCGTACCAGCCGGTTGAGGCTCGTTACAAGGTAACAAGACAGTGCCTTGAGGCCCTGCTTGACTATCAGTATCCGGTTGAGATATTGACAAAGTCGCCGCTCATCCTGCGCGATATTGACCTTTTAAGCCGCTTTGAAGATGTCGAGGTGGGGATAAGCATAACCACTGAAAATGACAGGATAAGACGGGCATTTGAGCCGAGGACCGCCCCGATTGCCGTTCGTATCAGGACGCTGAAGGCACTGCGCGAAAAAGGGATTAAGACGTATGTTTTTATAGGCCCGGTGCTTCCTATGGAACCAGAGGAGCTTGCGGCAAAGATTGGGCCATATACAGATTATGTCCTGATAGACAGGATGAACTATACGTCAAAGACGATGAAGGTCTACAGGGATTTAAGGTTAACGCAGTGGCTTGAAAAGGGATTTACAGATGACGTCATACAGAGGCTAAAAGACGCCCTGGGCACAAAGGCCGTAGAAGTCAGAGGGGCAAGGGCGGCAAGCACAAGCCGCTGCGCCTAAGCCATCCTCCTCATCCCCCAACTGGTAGAGTAGGGAAGGCTAACAGCCTCCCCTACCTCCGAACCGTACAGGCGGATTTCCCGCATACGGCTCTCCATTTAGTGGTTTCCACATTGGGATTGACAAGCTGGTTCATAGGCCGCGGTTTTTGTGCAATAGCAACAACTTACCCAAGCTCCGATATAGGAATTTGCACCTATCGATAAAAAGGGTTTTTGAGAG
>JADFYL010000075.1 GCA_015233045.1 Nitrospirota bacterium
GATGCCAGAATAAAACTACTCCGCCTTTATCCGACAATATATGGTTGACATGACAATAGTCAAACTAATGAGCTGCGGAGATATTCGCATTTTTTGTCGAACATTTTCGCAGCGCTCTAGTGTAGTTTCGATAGTGTGCCGGACTTGCTTCTGTAAAAAGTGATATTTTCTGTTACGGTCTCCGACGCCGTGCCGGTACTGCTTACTGTGCCGAGACTTGACCACAGGGTGGGTGCTTTACCGCCCGGCCATAGTTTGTAATACGCCGTATCGTCCACAGCCTGAAACGTGCTTTTACTGCCGTTTTTGTCGCTGTCCGCCTCAAAGCTAAACGAATTAGAACTGGACGAGACGCAGGTCTTGTTATTAACAATTTATCAACAGGCAATTCACAGGTTACTACCCCCCTGCACCCCCCAAAGGCTTTAAAGGATTCCTACTACTATAAGTATAAAGGGAAAGGATTAAAGGAAAACCCTCCAAGATTATGCCTTTGCAGTCAAACCCTGTTTGATTTTCTACCCTCTTTATAACCAAAGTAAGGCATTTTATAAGCATCCCAAACCAGATATTCGCATTTTGCAAGCACTTAGTTTCTAGTGTTTCTACTCTTGAGGACGTACTGGAGAGACAGACTCCAGACAAGTCGGAGTGATAGACTAAGATATTTCATAAATACGCTAATCAGGGATTATTATAATAGTGCGAGAAGGAACTTTCCATATTTGAAGGCAAGAGAGACATTCCCCTCAATTTCGTGTATGGTTTGAAGGATTTCAAAGGACTGTTCCATCGTTTGCATCCCTAATGCGCGGTTCTTTCCAACCTCTTTATAAATCTTGTCCAATTGATTCGTTCGTATCAATTCTGATATTTTTTTCGTATTATGCAAAATCTCCATTGCCGGAACCGTCCCCACAAAGTCTTTAAGAGGCAGCAGTTGTTGCCATATAATGGTTCTCAAAACCCGTGAGAGCTGATAGCTTGCAAATTTTTGCTCACTATCTTTGTAAAAATTAAGCATTCTGTATATTGCCTCGCCCGAACCGCCAAATGTTCTCATAACAGCTATTACCAATATACCAGCATCCGCCGCGTTCATGGCAAGGGTCATCTCGTCTTTGCTCTTTATATCTGTAAGGACTATTACGTCTGCCTTACTTCTAATCGCGGTATTAATAGCGGTTGTAAAATTCAGGGTGTGGTATCCAACCTGGCGCTGGTCTATCAGCGAAGACTGGTTGGCATGATAATATTCAATTAAATCCTCTATGGTTATGATGACTTTTTTCTTGTTAATATTTATATGCTCAACTATGGCCGCAAGCGTGGTGGATTTACCCGATCTCGCCTCACCTGTTATTACGACAAAACCATCTTCTAAATCGGCAATTTTTTCAAGCGATTCCTTCGGTCCCAAATCCTGCAATTCAGGTATTTTGCGTGGAATTATCCGGCAAGCCGCGCCAACGCCCTCCTGGCTGTGATAAAGATTAATCCTTATACTGCCAGTTTCGTCGCTTACGTACATCAGCTCCATATCCAGTTGCTTTTCAAATCTCTGTATCTGACCCTTATCCAATATCCCATATACCAGACGTTTGAGTTCCTCCTGCCGGTAGAAAGGACTCTCCAAAAGTTTGTGAAACTTTCCGTGGCGTTTAAGCACAGGACACTCATCAACAGAAAAATATATATCAGAGGCGTTAATCTCACGAGCGGCTATCAGATAATTAACTATCTCAGGCACATCTGCCCTGGGTTTGTTTATCGCCTCGATTTTATGTATAAACTCTTCTGCATCTACCCAACTGTCATCATCTTCATGTGAATCACCCATGTTAATATATGCCTCCTTTTAGTAATAAGCCTCTTTTACAGGATTTACATAATATGAATAAGTATCATCTCTGAATTTTTTTGCGGCCTCTTTGTTTAAAATATCTTTATCAGCAGCCTCAGCCAATGCCTGTGTTATGGTTATCATCCCCCGGATAGAGCCTGCCGCCATTGTCGGCCTTAGAAGATGATATCTCTCGTTATATATCAGGGAGGATATTACAGTGTCGTTAAGCAGCATTTCAAAAACTGGCAATACCCCCGTACCATCTTTTTTAGGCAACAGATTTTGCCACAACACCGCTTTTAAGGTCGCCGCAAGTGTTTTTCTTGCTTCCTTTCTATCATCCTCCGGAAAACACTCTATCATTAGTCGGAGGGCCTCAGAAACTCCTCCGTTTGTGCCTACCGCGGCTATTACTAAAAGACCTTTCCTTGCGGCCATCAGCGAAAGTCTCATCGTTTCATACATGGGAAAGCCGTCTATGGCAAGCACCGACGCATCCCCTACGGTTTTATCGAACTCATTTGACAGATTCAAAATATCAGATACCCTGATAAACGGCTGCTTCACTGTTGAGAGCCAATCTTTATGAAGATACTTAAGAGACTCCTCCATCACAACAATTCTTTTAGCATAATTTTTATTAATCAAATCAACCAACGAAGCCGCCGTTGTACTCTTGCCTGAGTTGCTTTTCCCAATTATTAGTATCAACCCTGACTGCGTGTGGACAAGTTTTCTAATTCTATCAGAGAGACCCAAGGACTCTATCTCTGGCACCTCATCAACAACGGGGCTTATTGACAACATGTAACCATTATGTCCATGAGACACCAGTACCTTAAATTTTCCTGACTCCCTGGATTCATAATTAAAACGCGCCTCCATAAAAGGTTTTTTCACCTTTACAGTTGAACTGTTAATGAGTAAATTAACGAATCCAACGGTAGTTTTTTCGTTTATAGGCACCACGGATTCGACCCTTGACAGCGCATTCCCTATTCTGATATATGGAGCCTCTTTTGGGGTCAGGTAGAGCATATCCCCCCTTTTTTCAGTCAGGATACCGCAAAGAGAGTCGAAAAAATCTGCTCCCTTTATTTTCATTGTTCACGATTATCGGTAATTGCAAGCCGTTGCGGTTGTTTTAAATACTTGCCTATATAATTGTTATTAAGCAACCTGTTATATAAAGGTCCAGAGCTTTTTGCTAAAAAATACGCGGACAGCATTAAAATTGGTATCCCAGGTATCCCAGGCAGAATAAGGGTGATTATTCCCAGTCCTGCCAGTAAAACTCCAACAATCTCGTATAATCTGTTCGGTCTGGTGTTTTCATTAACTTGGACGAACGTGGATTTCTCTAAGGATATACTATGAGTACCGATGGTAACTACTATATTCATAGCAATAGCGTTCATGCTTTTTAAGATATCTGTCTCGCCAATCACCTGCTCATCATAATATATAGTCATGCTGCCACAGCAGTTGTTTAGCGATGTTTCTCTGATACCCGGCAGGGCGAGGATTATTGTATTAACAGCCCCACTCAGGGGCTTATTTGCCACGAGGGCCTCAGATACCACCCTCAGGCGTCCAGAAATGGAATGCTTAACCTCAAATGGGATATACACTTCCATGCCCACCGTGGTCAGGCTCCCCTCAGGCGGGCAAGCGTAACCATCAGGCTCTAACCCCGTATTAGTGATGTTATTCATTTACGTCCTCTTGTTCGTGTTTCAGTGACTGCACTAAGAGCTGCTCAATTACTTTGGTGGACTCATATTGTTTAAGAGAGCTATAGCCAAAAAATAAGAGAACCAGCCATGCGGGGGTCGGAAGAGCCGGGGCTAAAAGAAGCGTAAGCAGCCCGGCAGACATGGTTGTTGTCGAAATCACGGTGTCCTTCCTGAACACGCCTGAGCACGAAAAGGTTTTTATCATTTGCCCGTAGACATAGTTTACCGTGATTCCATCCCCGTTGATTGTTATTTCCATGTCATCGCCACCACCACAGCACAAGGCATTCAGTATCTCCTCATATGTGGCGTTAAAATCAGGAAGCGACATTATAAAATCCGTCTGCTCGCTAAGCCTTGTTATTAAATTGCCCGCGTCACAGACCCTATCATCAAAATAAAGGGTCACCGAGCCGGCATAACGGCTAACCTGCGCTGTTTTTATCTCCTTTACCCTTTTTATGGCAGCGCCCAAAAAAATAAAGAACACCCTCATGTCCATGTCGGTCTCAACCTTTATCCTGAGTCGCCCCTTTATATGATGAACCGCCTTCAGTTTATATGTGCCGGTCATTTCCTCTCAGCCTTTGCCTGTGCCTCTTTTATCTTTTCAAGCTCATACTCGGCCTTGCTCTCTGCCGCTATGTCTTTAAATTCCTCAAACGAGTGGCAAAACGAGGCGAACAAGGAGTCTTTTATAGAATAAAACAGCTTCATCAGGCTTTTAATAAAACCCTTATTAGGGAGCACTTTCGTAATCATAACTACGACGAGGCCCCCCACAATGCCGGCAATTATATATCCCATATTACGCCTTAACCATTGCCTCTGCCTTTGCAGCCTGCTCAGCATCGTACTCTGACTTGCTCTCAGCAATAATGTCTTTAATTGACTCCAGTGTCTCCCCACCGCCGGAGGCTACTGCGCCCGTAACCGAATATCCCATCTTTATAACTCCCTTCAGGGCATTCCTGAAAAAATCCGACCTGCCCGCGACATAGACTACCGCTCCACCAAACAGTCCCGCTAATAACTCTTCCATCGTGACCTCCTGTTGATTGATATGTTTTAATGTACAATTGTAACTTTTACGTACATAAAAAATCAAATGTTACCAACGGCCATGTCAAACACGGCCATATCGTTAACGCCCCTTGAGTTTCATCCTTATTATAGGTTTCATACCATTGATGCAGGCTATGATGGCCGACCCATTACTGATAAGGGTGCTTAGGACAGGAGATATCAAATTAAACGCCGCAAGGGCATACGCCACTACATTAAGCCCTCCTGTTATCGCGTAATTTTCCTTGATCAGTTTTATGGTTTCCTTGCTTATCTCAAACGCCATAGGAATTTTATGCAGATTGTCGTCAAGCAGGATTACCCCTGCGGTTTCTTTTGTAATATCCGCCCCACCCTTTACAGAAAACCCGATGTCCGCGTAAGAAAGCGCCACGGAGTCATTTATCCCATCGCCAACAAAAGCCACTACGTGGCCCTTTTTCTTTAAATCTATCACAACCTCGGCCTTTTGCTCAGGCAGCACCTCGGCGATACATTTGTCCATACCCAACATCTTTGCCACCGGATAGGCCACCTTTTTCACGTCCCCCGTTAGCATTATGACATTAGTTACGCCTACACGGTGAAGCTCGTCTATCATCGCCTTAGCCTCTTTGCGTATCTGATCCCTGAAGGAAATAATGCCGACAAGCCTCCCGTCTATTGAAATATACAACGCCGCTTTGCCGTCGCTGATAAGTGTGTCGGTGACGGTTACAATCTCATCGTCTATGGGTACGGAGTTTTCATTGAGAAGCCTCAAGCTCCCAATAAGCACATTCTTTCCGGCTATCAAGGCATCCACCCCGCGTCCAACGCGGTACACAACGGTATCTCGTATTTTAAGTTCGATGTGTTTATTTTCCGCATGTCGTACCACGGCCTCAGCTATCGGATGTGTCATCTGCAGCTCTGCGGTGGCCGCGTATGAGATTATCTCCTCCTCTTCATAGCCGTTAAAACCGATTACGTCCTCAACCTTAATCTCTCCGGTTGTAAGCGTCCCTGTCTTGTCGAATATTATAGTGTCGGATTTGTAGAGTTTTTCAAGATAACTCCCGCCCTTTATTAAAATCCCGTGCGACGTAGCCGAAATCATGCAGGACAACACCGCAGTCGGTGCCGAGACCCGTACTCCGGTGCCGAAATCCACAGTAAGAAGCGCCGCGAGATGGGGAAGGCTTAACGTACTGGCGAAGATCAAAGATGTGGTAATTAGTGAGGGCATCACGACTCTGTCCGCAAATTTTTCGGCGTGGTTTTGTATCTTAGTCTCATAAAGCGGGGCATCTTCTACCATTTTGACCACCTGCGCCACTTTTGTGTCATCACCGGTTTTGGTAACCCTTACATACGCCTTGCCGTCTTTTATTACCGTTGCGGCAAGCACCATATCGCCAACCTCCTTATGGACAGGGAATGACTCCCCTGTTAACACCTGCTGGTCAACGATTATTTCACCCTCTGTTATTTCACCGTCAACAGGGATAAGATTCCCGACGTTTAAGGAAACTACCTCCCCAACTTTGATATCTTTGACGCGAACCTTCACCTCAACCTCACCTCTTACCACCCACGCGTAGTTCTCCTGGAAATCCAATAACTTTCGTATCGTTCTGTGCGAACTTGACGCCGTGAGATCTCTTATATAATCGCCAAGGTGAATCAACCAAACCATAGCGGAGGCGTTCATAACGTCTCCGGTAAGCAGACCCACAGTCAGAGCCGCGGCGTCAAGGAAATCCACGTTTAATCTGTGTTCATTCTTAATACATTTGTAGGTTCGTTTATAAACTGGCACGGCGATATAAATAAGCATCGGATAAACGATGGCAAGGGCAAGCACCGGAACGCCGCCAAGCCCAAGGCTCAACCCCATCGCAACCGACGCCCATCTGAAATAAGACAGAGAAATTTCCTTGTCCTCGGTTTTTACCTGAACCGGCTGTGCCTTTAAGCTTACAACGTCTGATATAGTCATTGCAGAAACCGAGGCCACAATTACATCCGTTGCGGCGGTGTCTTTATCGTAGTAGATGGTAAAACTCCCGCAGAAGTAGTTAACATCCACATCGGTCACGCCGCTTTGTGTCTTTAAGTAATTGCCAAGCGTTACGCTCAAGTCTTTATACGAGGCCAGAAGTGCGATGCAAATCCGAATCCGGCCTGTTATGGAGTGCTTAACGGTACAAGACAGGCGCATCTTGAGCAAAGCGCTGTTAACCTCTAAAACTGCGGATGAACTTTTAATCGGGGTTTCCCCGCATACCCCCGCACTGACAACATTAGCGGGACCAACTACGTTGGATGGAATTGTCAAACCCTGCGAAGCCGCCTTCCCTTGGCACACATGCCCGGCGTTTGACTCTGCCGGAATCTGCCCATAATCATCATCTGTCTTTGGTAATGTCTCCATTATTCTCCTTCATGTTACAAAACATGCTGCAAAAATTAAGGCATTGTACTCAATATATAAAGAAATAAGCAATGCCTAAGATAATATACAATGCCAAAAGCTGTACGCCCTCCATCCAATGTGTCTGCCCGTCGGAGGCGATAAAATGCACTAAAAAGGCAGAAAATAATATTGAAAGGGTCTCAAGCGGAGTAAATGTCAAATCCATCGGTGCAGGGCCGGCAAAGTAACTGATAAAAACCAGCACCGGGGCCAAAAACATTGCCACCTGAGAGCTTGAGCCAATGGCTATTGAGACAGATACGTCCAACTTGTTTTTAAGCGCCATAAGGATTGCGGTACTATGTTCTGCGGCATTGCCAACCAACGCAACGACTATCACGCCGACAAATACCTCGTTCATCCCAAACGACTTAGTTGCCGACTCCAGTGAACTAACCAGAAATTCACTCATAAAGCTGATTCCCACCGTAGCAGCCAGGAGCACGTTGATAGACTTAGTGGCGCTCCAGCTCTCTCCGAGTTCATCGCCGTGCGCCTCTGCCTCGCCAACTCCATATAAGTGTTTGTGGCTTTTCAGCGAAAATACGAGACTCAGCACATAGGTAACAAAAAGCACTATGGCAATTGCGAGGCTTAATTTAAGGTTCAGATTCCCAACACCCGCTTTGGTTAAAGAGTGCTCTCCTAACAGTGTGTTGATGACTGTGGGGACAACGAGGCCGAAAGAACAGAGTACCAGCATTGTAGAGTATAGGCCGGCAGTCGTGGCGCTGAAGTGCACGATTTTTTGTTTTAACCCTCCGGCTATGAAACTAAGCCCGAGGACAAGCAGGATATTGCCGATAATAGAACCTGTTATTGAAGCCTTTACGACATCATACATCCCGGCTTTGATAGCGATGACCGCGATAATCAGCTCAGCCGCGTTGCCAAATGTCGCATTGAGGAACCCGCCGATACCGGGTCCAACTTTTTCGGTCAGGTGTTCGGTTGCCTTGCCCATTATCGCCGCCAGAGGTATGATGGAAATAGCGGACGCGGCAAAAATCATCGTGCCGCTTGCATGTCTAAGCTCAAGTATTACAGCAATCGGGATAAAGACAAGGAAATAGTCTAATATCCCAACTTCATATTTTCCCAATTTTATCATATCTAAAACCTCATGGTTTTTATAATAACTACAACCATTTGAGCATCCACCCAAGGTAAAACACGTAGATGAGTAAGAACATCGCGCCCTCATACCTTGAAGGCTTCTTGTCAATAACGACAAAGGTAAAGATTATAGAGCCAAACAGCATCACGGGCAACCCCTTGTTTATGGTATCCGCGGCAACCAAAAGCACCCCCGGGTTGGGAGTAAAATAACTAAACAGAGAAGCCACGCCAATTACGAAGAAAAAGTTAAATATCCCTGAGCCGACGACATTACCAAGGGCAACATCAAGTTTGCCCCTTCTTGCATACTTGTAGGAAATCATCAGCTCCGGCAAAGAGGAGGCAATGGAAACCGCTGTACCGGCTATGACTCCTTCATTTATGTGAAATATCTGAGCAATATCATTAATATAATCCACAGTCCATTCGCCTCCGAAATAGAGCATTACAGAGCTGGCAACAAGCAGGACATATGTAGACATTGTTGCGGGGAGTGCCTCACCTTCCTCTTCCGCCTCAGACGCCAACTCAGGCTCATGGCCTGGTTTTCTCCCAAACACCGACCAGATGTAAAGGGCAACGCCGATAAGAGAAAGGATTCCGTCTGAGGTCTTGTAGTGGCCGCGAAAGGTCATGAATGTAAAAAGGGCGTTTGCGGTAATAAAAAATGGTATATCTATATTAATAAGTTCAACTTTGATGTGTTCGCCTTTAAAAAACAAAAAGGCGATTCCAAGCACTAAGAAAGTGTTTGTAATGTTTGAGCCGATGACAGAACCCGCAACAATCGTCGTAGAGCCTTTTAAGACGGCAAAAATAGACGCAATCATCTCAGGCAGACACGTGCCAATGGAGATTATCACGGCTCCAATAATAAAGTCGGAAAGTTTAAGAGTCTTGCCGATACGCTCCGCGCAATATGTAAACTTATCAGCCCCGAACACCAAAAGGGCGATTCCTACAAAAAGCATCAAAAAAACAAAGACCACGCTATGTTCCATCTGCCAACACCTCCGAAAAAACCTACCGCTGCGTAAAGCATATCATATCTGATGGTTAAAAATATAGTGCCGCCGTAACAATGGGATATGTCAGGGAAATAAGTTTACAAAAATATCACAATACTTAACAACTTTTAAATATGCGTTAATATGACGCAGATAAATACAATATTTTAAGGGAGGCACTTATGAAAAGCGGAGGATTTTTGGTGACAGGCAGGGGGGTGGGGATATGTGCTTACAACCAGAATGTCGGGGATTACAAGACAACTGCGTCCCGTGTTCTATGAGGAGTTAGAGCTTTTGGGATTTAATAAATACTGGAGTTATGCTAAAACAGACGAGCGGCTGCCTTGAGCAGACTGGTTAATAGGCTTTCAATCTAAATGTGCGTTTCTCCGATTATGTCTTGATCTTGCTTTCTTTGTTTCAGTAGCCGTACCACGTCTTCTTTTTCCTCTTCTGAGTACCCATCAAAGGAGAGTTTGGTATAGAGTTGGGTATATAGAGTGTCAAAAAGGTCAGAGTGTTGTTCAAGAAAGTAGTTTAAAATCGCAATTTGAGTGTTAGGAGTTGCTTGAGAGAAACTGGAGTATACAGCTTCATTAAAAACACCCCGTGTCTCTTCTGATAATTCTTTCGCGCTAGCTATGTAAATCGTGGCCGCGATAACTTCGTCGTTACTCCGTATGATATTTACTAACGGTTCGCGATACTTTTCCCAATCCATATTCTCAACAGCGGCAAGACGAATAGCAATTTCTTTATTTGTGTCTGCAGCGTATGATGCAATGGTATCTTTTTGCTCAGGGGTTCCATATTTCGAGACTATTTTAATCTTATCAATATTCGTCTTAAAATCAGAACCTAACTCCAACGGAGCCATACTGCCAGATGTATGCATGTTATTAGAAACTGTCTGCACATGCGCTCTTTTATCTGCCTTTTGGTGGGATGTTATACCTTTTTCGGTAACAATTCCCTGAGATTTATCTAACGCAGAATTGCTATCTGGTATTGTTTGATTAATAGATGGTTTCGATGCAGCATAGTAAATCCAACTGCCTGTAAACAATACGATTAGCAACACAAACCCGAAAACCTTAGAATGCTGTTTTTTTAAATTTTCCATTTTACCCCCTTCCTTGTGAGGTTGAGTGTAACTGTCGGCAGAAGAGGTATGCTTTTCTGCCAACAGTTCGCCCACCTCACTATTAAAGTAATTTCATTGTTCTGGTTGATGTTAATCCTTTTCAACAATATGAAAAGGGCCTGTTCTTACTTTGCTCCAAAGTGGATAAAATAATCCGGATAGGAGCTTGAGCCTTTACTAATGGCGCGTAATGTGTCATTGCCACTCTTGTCTTTGTCATACTGGTGACTTGTGCTATAGTTGTATTCGCTAACAGTTATGTTACCACTTCCATCAACAGATTCGACATAGGCAACATGTCCTGTTTTATGGTTGTAGCGGGTATCTGTGGGACCAATATTAGTCCATACAGCAATATCCATATGCTTTGGTGACTTGTTATATGTGACACTTTTATCGCCAGCTTTGTTGAGTTTGTCGATAGCACTGATCCATTGAAACGGATCGCCCCAAGTGACACCCTTATAGGAGTCGGTGAGCTTTACGCCATGTTCGAACATCTTCTCAGCAGCGTATGAAGTGCATTCGCATGTGTACCATCCCCTATTTTGGGTTCCATTCCTACCGTTTTCTACTACGTCAGCGCCTTTAGGACAATTGCTATAGTAATCACGATGATACGTATCTGTCGCCATTGCCGTTGCCGCCATTGCCATTACGATAAAAATTGCGATTGCTATTACTTCCCATCCTCTAACTTTTAATCCTTTCATTTTCCCATCTCCTTAAAACATCTTAGTAAGTTATCCAGGAGGTTAAAAACCCCTGTGCTTACTTTTATTATATAGCGGGCTAAAGAAGGAATTCCGTCGTATCTACGACACTGTATTTAAAAATTATCAAAAAATTTAGGGGTAAGATGGATTTTTTTATCAGGTAGGGTAAGCAAATACTGTTCGCTTTCCAGATGGCTCATGATTTCTGACACGTTTTGACGGCTAAAGCCGATTCTATTGGCTATTTCTGTCTTGGTAAGCTCCAAGTTTAAGGTAACGCCGGTGCCTTCTCTCTCATGGCAGTGTTCCTGGGCGAGTTGTTTAAAAAATAGCTTTAACCTTTGGGCTATCTTATCATGGCTGAACATATGAATAGCATCGATAGAGGCGCGCAGACGGCTGGTAAGTTCTTCTAAAAGTTTCCTTGATATTTTGGGATTAGAGTCAAGCAAGAAGTCGAAAGTTCTTTTGCCAATCAGAGCAACGACAGAGTCTTTGGTCGCTGACACCTCAGCATAAGCGGTGTTGCCGTCAATTAAGGACATCTCACCAAAATATTCCCCTGCCTCGCGGTTCGCCAAAAGGATTTCTTTGCCATCCTCAGTGAACTGTGTAACCTTGACAGCTCCAGCTAAAACAATATACATGAAGTTATTAGAGTCTTCCTGACGTAAAACCACCTCGCCCTTCTTCTTATGTTGTATCTTGATTTTAGGCATTAACTGGCCTAACTCTCCCTCGGTCAATGATGAAAAGAGGGAGAGCTTGCTTAAAACTTCAAAATATATTTTGCTGTCGTTTCCCATAAACATTCAGAGAAATAATAGGGGAAGTAGAACGAATTGTGTGTTCGCACAAAACACTTCCCCCCATATTTCAGGGTTTATGCCCTTTATTTATTTCCAGCTTACCCCTAAAGCGTACCAAGTACCATAATAATAAGTGTACATAGTTCCATCTGTCCATGCTACAATGGCAGCAGCGTTTGTAAACCATTGGACATAGTATGTGGCCGAACCGGATGTTCCCGTAGTTATGCTTCCGGATTTTGTCCCAAAGAATGAAGCATATTGACTATATATCGTGTTAATCATCGTGCTTGCCGCAGTGGAATTATTCCAAACTACCCCAAGAGAGTACCATTTGCCGCCATAATTGTAATACAAATGCCCGTCTGAATACGCCAAAATGGCCGTACCATTCGTAAACCATTGGACATAGTATGTGCCGCTTGTGTCAGTCCCTGTTGTCACACCGCCTGATGTAGTACCAAAGACTGAGGGATATTGACTATATATCGCGTTAATCATCGTGCTTGCAGAGTTATAGTCCGATGACGCAAACGTTGCGGTTACGCTTTTTGCCGATGACATCAACACGTAACACCCGTTTGAGTTTGTCGTATCGCATCCCGTATAGCCCGAAAATATTGAACCGGAGGCAGCCGTGGCTGTCAGATATACCCCCGTTCCTGATGTGTATGACGCGGAACAGGTAGCGCCGCAGCTTATCCCCGATGGGCTGCTTGTAATTGTGCCCGTGCCGGTGCCGGATTTAGTTACGCTCACGGCATAAGTAGATGGTGCCGATGCCGTAAACGTTGCGGTTACGCTTTTAGCTGACGACATCGAAACATAACACCCGTTTGAGTTTGTCGTATCGCATCCCGTATAACCTGAAAATGTCGAACCGGAGGCAGCCGTGGCTGTCAGATATACTCCTGTTCCTGATGTGTATGAGGCGGAACAGGTAGAGCCGCAACTTATCCCTGCGGGGCTGCTTGTTATTGTGCCGGTGCCAGTGCCGGATTTCGATACGCTCACTGCGTACGATTTTGTAAATGTTGCGGTTACGCTTTTAGCCGCTGACATTGCAACAGTACATTGGGAACCGCTTGACGAATCACAGCCTGACCAACTTGTAAAAGTAGAACCGGAAGCGGCCGTTGCCGTTAGCTTTACTGATGTCCCTGACGCTATAGACGCCGAACAGGTTGCACCGCAGCTAATCCCCGATGGAGAACTTGTTATTGTGCCGGTGCCAGTGCCAGATTTCGATACATCAAGGGTATAAGTTAGGGTACGAACAGGCCAAAAGTAGTAAAGGTTGGACTTATAGTACCAGTACATGCTGCCATAATTCATATCGTTGATCCAGGCCGAGCCAGTTTGACCATTAAAGGAAGTAGACGACATGTATTTGTCCGACTGAACATTGGTAAATGGATTCCCTGTTGGTAGAGCAGCGCCATATTGCGAATAATCAACCAGGCTTCTAAGCTCCTTCCTGTTTGACAGCCGCCAATCTTTATAGCCATAAGTACCGGAGCTGGTATAATTCATATTCGCCACGTAATCCAATGCCTGCTGCCAACTTTTTGCCCCTGCAAGGTTCGCGTTTTTAGTCCACATTAGGCCTGTAAGATAATCCGTTACCGTACCATCGCCGTTATCGACAAACCTCGTACTTGGCCAGGCTGCTCCTGCTTTTATTGCTCCATCATCACCGAAATGATAGCTATACGTCTGACCCGTAGCCCAAATGGCCGCAGGGGCCGACGCTCCGGACAATCCAGCACGCACAGGCCATACATGGCCGTCACTTTGGTCGTAGTAGGACTTACCGTAGACATCCACTACACCGTACCACACCTCGACGGTCCACGCAGAGTTAGTGTCATGGGCGTAGGTAGTGGATGACCAATATTTACCACCGTACGCCACATTTGTATATCCCTGTGTACCAAGCCAATCCTTCTGATTCCACTGCCCGGCATTTACCAAACTTTCAAGCTCATTGATGTTTGGTAACCGCCAGTCGTTATAACCAAGATAACTTGCGGTATTCAAACAGGCTATGTAAACCAGGGCGTTTGCCCACGGCATAGTGCCGCCCGTGCATGAACCAGACGATGGGGTACCGGCGTCTTTAGCCCATATCAGGCCAGTAAGGTTATCCGTCATCGTTTGGTCGCCATTGTCCGTAACCCTTGGACTTGGCCACACTACGCCAGCCTGTATCGCGCCGTCATCATTTGTAGCATAACTTGTTGTCTGCCCTGTCTTCGGTAAATTCACAGTACCAGCCA
>JADFYL010000186.1 GCA_015233045.1 Nitrospirota bacterium
TCCAACACAACTACCCGATAGTTTTGTTAAAATAGAGGAGCCGTTTATTCTGGCGACGATTTTCGTGCCGGAGAGATTTGTGGGCAACATCTTCGACTTGTGCCAGGACAAAAGAGGCACGCAGAAGGAGTTCACTTATTATGGCAAGGACAGGGTGATGGTCGCATACGAGTTGCCGATGAACGAGATACTGTGGGATTTTTTCGACAGATTGAAGTCAATATCAAAGGGCTACGCCTCGATGGATTATGAACTCATCGGCTATAGGGAAGCAGACCTGGTCAAGCTCGACATCCTGATAAACGCAAAGACCGTTGATGCCCTTTCGCTCATAGTTCACAAGGACAAGTCCTACCACAAGGGGCGGCAGATTGTGGAAAACCTGCGCAAGGTCATAGAGCGCCAGCTCTATGAAATAGCCATACAGGCGGCCATCGGCAGGAAGATAATAGCCAGAGAGAGCGTAAAGGCCATGAGAAAGGATGTGCTGGCCAAGTGCTATGGCGGCGATATTACAAGAAAAAGAAAATTGTTGGAAAAACAAAAGGAAGGTAAAAAGAGAATGAAACAAATAGGCAACATAGAGATACCACAGGAGGCCTTTTTAGCGGTTATGAGGATAGACAAATGAAAAAAACTGTTTTCAGGGAATACTCAGAAGCAATTGTAACCGCCCTGTTGCTGGCCCTTGTGATACGCGCGTTCGTGATTCAGGCATATAAAATCCCCTCAGGCTCAATGGAGACAACACTACTGGTAGGTGACCAGCTCCTGGTGAATAAGTTTATCTATGGCATAATGATTCCTTTTACTGACACTAAAATTCTCATGTTCAATCAGCCCAAAAGGGGCGATATAATAGTGTTCAAGTACCCGGAGGACGAGAGCAGGGATTTCATAAAGCGTGTCATAGCCGTAGGCGGAGATGTCGTTGAGGTAGTAGATAAAGAGGTCTATGTAAACCACGAAAAACTCGTTGAACCATTCACAAGACACACGGACACATCAATGAGAAACGGTATTCCCCCGCGCGACAACATGGAACCAAGACGAGTCCCTAAGGGTAAGCTCTTTGTCATGGGCGACAACCGCGACAATAGCCAGGACAGCCGCTTCTGGGGCTTCGTAGACCTGAACCTTGTGCGTGGTAAGGCGCTGATTATCTATTGGTCATGGGACAATTCTCAAAATATAAACTGGTATAACCATATCAGATTTAATCGTATCGGGAGGCTGGTGAAATGATAAGAAAGCATATGTTGAACAACGAACTCGGAGGCGGCGGTATCAAGGCAATCATTATGATAGCCATTATAGTGGCCGCGCTGTACTCTGGATATAAGTTCGCAATGCCGCACTTCAAACATAATACGATGATGTCGGAGGCAAAAGAGATAGCCCGGCTGGGACAGGATAAAGAAAAAACCCTTGAGCTGGTGAACGAAAAGGTACAGGAAATAGGAATCCCCGTAAAGAAAGAGCAGATAGACGTAACATTCGACAGAGAAAAGAAGATTGTTACAATAAAAATGGCGTGGAGCGTGGAGGTTGACCTAATGGGATTCTATAAAAAAACCCTCTTCTTCAGGGTTGACGTAAAAGAATAATAATGTTCACGGGGATAACGCTATCCATAGGCGAAGTGGCCTCAATAAAGAGGAAACACGGCGTAACCGAGCTGGTGGTCACTGACGCGGTTGTTTCACAGGACGCGGGTATAGGCCACAGTGTGTCAGTAGATGGCGTATGCCTTACGGTGGTCAAAAAGGAAGGGGATAAGATGTTTTTTGACGTTTCGGATGAGACCCAAAAAAGCTCAGGGGCGGGCGGGCTGCGCCCGGGCGCAAAGGTAAACCTTGAGCCGGCTATGGCGGTTGGAGGCAGGTTCGGCGGGCACTTCGTCACTGGACACATAGACGGCACAGGGACTATCGAATCGAAACGCGCGGCAGGAGGGGGCGTCATAGAGATACTCATTCAAGCCCCGCCCGTGATTCAAAAGTACATCGTAAAGAAGGGTTCAATAGCGGTGGACGGCGTCAGCCTGACGGTTGCGGACGTGTGGGTGGGCGGGTTTTCTATCGTCATAATTCCCCATACATCGGGCGTAACGACACTTGGGGCCAAAAATCGGGGCGACAGCGTCAACCTTGAGACAGACATTATAGGCAAATACGTCGAAAAGTTTGTCGCCGCATATTCGGGAAACAGCGCCGGAGGCGGTGCGAATTTATTAAATAAATTAAGAGAGGAAGGTTTTACAAGATGAGGACCAGACATTCGTTTAACACCATAGAAGAGGCAATAACAGACATAAAAGAAGGGAAGATGGTAATCCTCATAGACGACGAGGACAGGGAAAACGAGGGCGACCTCTGCATTGCCGCCGAGAAAATCACC
>JADFYL010000076.1 GCA_015233045.1 Nitrospirota bacterium
GGGGGGGGGGGGCTGGCCTACTATTGTGACACAGTCTGTTGTCCGGAATGACAGAAAGGGGCAAGGATGGCAACAAACTAAGCAACTACCGCTTACTTATGATTGAGAACAAATTTACCGCGACTGCACACTGCACACAGATAAATTCTTAACGCGGGATATGTTATAATGAGTCCCATGATGCGATATATATCGCCTTAGCAACTAAAAAAACCCGGGAGGGCTTATGGGTGTGGGAACGAAGGTTACGGCTGGTTTTTTGATAATATCATTAATGGCGGCCGGGCTTGGTTTTTGGGCTTATATTAATGAAAGTAATGGGTTATCGTATCTTATCTTTGCAATAATCATCCTCGTGGCCGCTGCGGGTATGTTGTTTTCTATAAAAAAAGACCTCAACAAACTCGTGAAGACGCTCCTGAGCTTTAAATTGTTTACAGAATCAGATAGCGACGTCTCTGTGAAATTGGATGAAAGCGGCACCGGAGAAGTTGCTGAGGCGGCCAGGATATTTAACAAGCTGGCCAATAAAATAACCACGATGGTAGAGGACATTTCGATGCTTAATGAACAGGCGTCTTCCTCTTCTAACGAGCTTCTTGAGCTGTCCGGCGAGACTGCCCAAAGCGCCGTCAATCAAACCGAGCAGATAGAGCAGATAGTCAACTCAATGGCTCAGATGAGGGAAACGACCGCCGAATCGGCAAGTAACGCGATGATAGCCTCTGAATCGGCCAGAAGGGCATCGGACATTGCCTCACGCGGCAAAGATGTGGTCAATAGAACTATCGGAAGCATGAACGGTATTAAGCACAGAACTGAGGACTCTCAAACGGTGGTACAGACACTTGGAGATAAGTCCAGACAGATAGGCGAGATAATCCAGGTCATTAACGACATCGCAGAGCAGACGAATCTCCTGGCCCTAAACGCGGCAATAGAAGCTGCCAGGGCGGGGGAACAGGGACGAGGGTTTGCTGTTGTGGCAGATGAGGTGAGAAAACTCGCGGAGAAGACCTCAAGCGCCACAAAAGAGATTTCCACGATGATATTGACTATACAAGAGAGCACAGGCAGCGCTGTTGAGTCAATGAATGAGGCGTCTTTGGAGGTGTCCAATGGTGTGGAATTCATAAATCAGGCCGGTGCCACACTTGAGGAAATCGTTCAAACAAACGAAGACGTAACGGACAAGATAACGCGTATAGCCGCGGCCACTGAACAGCAATCGGCTACGACAGAAGAGATTTCCAGGACGATGGAGCATATTTCCATGTTGTCCGGCACAGTTGCGTCAAACGCGCAGAGAACCGCCTCCGCCGCTGGGGAACTCTCAGAAACAATCGTAAAAAAGATGCAGTCGGCCCTGGGCCAGTACAAATTCTCTGGAAAGGCCATCGGCCATGACGACATCGAAAGCAAACTTAGCTCCGTGCCGCCACTGATGCAGTGGCAAAATGGCTACACTGTCGGCGTTAAGAGATACGACAACGAGCACAAAAACTTAGTAAAACTTATTAATAAGCTCCACGCGGCTATGAAGCTGGGTCTGGGCAGCCGTGTAATCGGCGATATATTGGACGGACTTATAGACTACACTGTGACTCATTTTAATGCCGAAGAGCAGGACATGAAGAGGTTTGGCTATCCGAAGCAAGAATTCGACGCCCACATAGAACAACACCGTAAGTTTGTAAAACAGGCAGGGGATGTCCAACGAAAGTTTAAAGAAGGCCAGGGCGGATTAACGCTTGATATAATGAGTTTTCTCAAGAAATGGCTGGCAGAGCATATAATGGGCACAGATAAAAAATATATGCCGTTTTTTAACTCTAAGGGGCTCCATTAATGCCCGCATTCTTACGTCGGCCCTTGCGTAGGCAGTACAATCGTGAACCTTGAACCGCCTTCTGTGTTATCAACCACTATTGAGCCGTTGAGATGGTCTTCAATAATCCTTTTTGACATATAGAGGCCGATACTGGCGCCGTCTCGTCCTTTCGACGGGAAATAGGGATCAAACACATTGCCGATTAACCCTGCGTCAATGCCGCCGCCGTTGTCGGTTATGTCAATGCGAACGCCGTTGCCTTCATGGGAGACATCAACTGTTATCGTGCCATCCACGTTGCGGAATCGTGTTACCGCCTCTTTTGCGTTGCTCAGGATGTTTAAAATAACCTGTGAGAATTCGTGAGGATAGCCGTAGATGGAAATGTCCTCAGTGGAATTCAATTGTGTGGAAATCAGGTAGTTCCTGAAAGAGCCACTGAGCAGCGCCAACGCGTCATTTATGGATTTTGAGACGCTAAAAAGTTCTTTTTCTTTGTCAGGTTTGAAGAAATTTCTGAACTCGTCAATAGTTGCGGCCATTTTCTTAATTTGCTGCTGGCCCTTCGATGTGAAATCGTTGATGTTTGGTTTATCCAGTTCATCGAAGTCCGAGGCCTCTTTGATATTTATTAAAATCAGGTTAAGGGCGCTCAACGGCTGGCTCCACTGGTGGGCTATATTCACTATCATCTCGCCCATTGACGCCAGTCTGGATTGCTGGATGAGGACATGCTGCTGCTCTATCGTCTTTGTGATTTCCTCTCTGACTCTGGCTTCGAGGCCATTGTTCAGGCGCTCCAACTGCAATGATTTCTCATGCAGGGCCTTCTCAAACAATACCCGTTCGGTTATATCAACCGCGACACCCCTTACGCCTCTTACAGTGCCGTCGTGAATTATAGCGCTTGCGTAGATAAACACAGGAATTATACGGCCATCCCCTGACTTTATCTTGAACTCCGCGCCTCCGCAGACCGTTTGGTCTTCGATTATCTTCGCAAGGTGTGCTTTAAAAGCCTCGACGTTGTCATCCACAATGGTTTTCAATATGTCGAGGCCGTCTGTGGCGTGTGTGAGGCCTAATGTCTCAATACCGCAGCGATTGGTAAATGTAAAAACCCCCTTTTCGTTTACTTCAAACACAATAGCGGGCAGCATATCAGCAAGTTCTCTGAATTTCTCCTCACTTGCCTTAAGGGCGTCATCAAGCATTTTGTGTTCGGTAATATCGGAGAATATCGCGGCAAAACGCCCCCTTGCCGGGCAGAACACGGACATTTTAAAGTGTTTTCCAACCGTGGGCAGATGAGCCTCGACCGAGACCGCAACCCCTTTTTGAGCTACGCCCGCAAACAGCTCTATAAACTGTCCTGAGTGACCGCCAAACAGTACGCCGGAAAGTGTGCCCACCGCTCGCTCCCTTGGAATTTCCATAACGGTCTCATAGGCGGGGTTAACGTCCAGCACACGAAAATCTACGGCCTCGCCCTTGTCGTTGTATATAACCTCATGGAGGGCAACCGCGTCGTTCATCGAGCTGAACAAAGAGCGGTACTTTGATTCACTCTCTTTCAGCGCCACCTCGGCCGCTTGCTTTCGGGTGATTTCTATTCTAAGTTTTTCGTTGGCCTCTCTGAGTTCCGAGGTTCGGTCAGTAACTCTTTTTTCTAGTTCGTTGCGGGCCTTTTCAAGCGCCTCCTTAGAGAGTTCCAGTTCCTTCGTCTTCTCTTTCACCCTTGTCTTTAGCCGTTCTTTCCATATAAACAGCAAAAATACGGCTGTAACGGCTGCCATAGTCACCGAAAGAAGTATGAGCAATAACCTCTTGCTGCCGATGTCCCCGAACTTTTCTATACGTACCCACTGTCTGTAAATATCCTCCTTCTCAGCGGCGGTCATGCCCTGCAGGGTCCTTTCAATCATATCGGCCAGCTCTGGCCAGTCCTTCCTCACTGCAATTGCCGGCCTGTATGTATAACCCGTGCTTCCAGCTATTTTGAGGTTGGTTATGCCCATTTTCCCTGAGTGGTAGGTGACAGAAAAGACGTTTCCTATCAACGCGTCCACATCTCCGAAAGACACGGCCTTAAGGCCGTCTTCCATCGTCGGGACAGAAACTACATTTATGCCGGGATGGTCTCGTCTTATCAACTCCTCCTCATCATAATCGGACACAATGGCGGCTTTTTTCCCTTTCAGGTCTTTTAGTGTCATGATATTTGACGATTTTTTTGTTATTATCTCAACAGGAATCTCAATGTAGGGTTTTGTAAATATCAGATATTTTTTCCTCTCCTCTGTGATACCAAGACACGGTATGACATCCAGACGATTCGCCTTTACCATGTTGTTTATCTCATCTGTCTGGACGTTTTCAATCCCGTCATAGGCGAGGCCAAGGCGTTTATTTATATGCTGCATGTAGTCGGCGGCAATTCCAGTGTAGTGGCCTGCCTCATCAACGAACTCAAACGGCGGGAAATCGGGGGATACACCTGCCCGAATCTTTTTGTGCGCGGCGAGCCACAGTCTCTCACCCTCAGTAAGCCCCTCAGCAGCCAAAGCCGACGCTGCCGTCAACAATAGCAACAGCAGGGCGGTTATGGCCTTAACAGAAATCGTAATCCATCTCATCCACACGTCTCCCCAAGGTATGACACCTCATATTGAAAAAAAAACACCCTCTCCACAACTCTCACACATTATATAAATACACACACGGAGTTTGGTTGAATTTGGTTTTCGCGGACACAATCCAAGCACAGAGAAAGTGGTTTTCCTATCATCCATACTGTATAGTAAACTAAAAGCCTTACTTTTGCCAAGATGAGGTAAGATGGAAAAAGTGGACACCAAAATAGAGTAGAATAAGAAACTCAATGGAGGTGTTTAATAGAGAGGACTCCGAACGGGAAGTGCACGAAGGAGTTTAGAGAAGAGGCGGTAAAACTATTGGTAGAAGGTGAATTATCTATACCGGAGGTTGGCGGGCGGTCATCAGTGCCTACCTCAAACTCTACAAAGAAAAAAAATTAGCGGGTCTGATTTTACCACAAGGCTAAAGTTATTATGACACAGTCTGCAAGCAGGAATGACGGACTAAGGGTAAATTCCCAAAATGCCGATTGACTCTCACCGATTAACTCTCAATGTGCAGCTCATTTAGTCAGTTCTATAACAAACATTGTCCCGTCTTCGATGTTTTGGCAGTAGAGCCTTCCATCCATATTGTGTTCTATTATAATCTTTGACATGTATAACCCGATTCCCGTTCCTTTTGCGTCTCCTTTTGTCGAAAAATAAGGCTCAAATATCTTCTCTTTTATCTTAGGGGGGATGCCCCCGCCGTTGTCTATTATTTTTATTATTATCACGTCGTCACTCTTAGAGACATCCATTATGATTTCCCCGGCGTCAACGGCTAATTCCCCTCTTTCTATACGTTCTAAAATTGCGTCCTTGGCGTTATTAATTATGTTGATAATAACATGTTTCAATTCATTCGGGTACCCAAGCACCGTCATCCCGTCACACGGCACATCTCTGCCAGCCCCGTGGCCGCATACTACCTTATAATCTATAAAATGGTTTTTTAACTGCGCGGAGATTATTGACCATATCTCGTCAAAGGACAGTTTTAGATTAAATGGCAGTTTCTCTTTTGACGGTCTAAAAAACGTCCTGAAGTCATCAATAGTCTTCGACATGAACTGAATCTGCTCCATCGCCTTTTGAACCGATTCGTCCATGTAGGCCTTGTCAAGTTCTCCAAAGCCCTGGGCGTCCTGCATGTCCTGAATTAAGACGCCGACCGCGTTTAATGGCTGCCTCCACTGGTGCGCTATTGCGCCTATCATCTCGCCCATCGCCGCCATTTTTGACTGCTGTATGATGAACTGCTCCTGTTTTTTGTGTCTTTTAATACCATCAGCGACCCTTATCTCAAGGTCATGGGCAATGGTCTCAAGCTGTCTCTTCTTATCAATGACATCCGCCTCCAACTTTTTACGCTGTGTGATGTCTCTTATAATACCTGTGAAGAATGTCCCATCCTTTGTCGTCCAGTTTGATATCAGGACCTCAACAGGAAACTGTGCGGTGTTCTTTCTTAACGCGTGTAGTTCCATGACTTTTCCAATGACAGTGGCTTTACCCTCTGTGATGAATCTGTTTAACCCGCTTATGTGCGTGTCCCTGTAGCGCTCCGGCATCAAAGTGGTAACATTCCTGCCAATGATTTCCTCCTCAGTATAGCCGAATATCGCCTCTGCCGCCTTGTTCCACAATATAATGTCTCCATTGGCGTTGGTTGATATAATCGCCTCATTTACCGACTGGGTGATGCTGTGCAGTGTAACCTCCGATTCGCGCCGAATCTCGTCAATCTTTCTCCGGCGTGACATGGTGTAGAGCATCAGCCCGGCAACAACTATAAACACGGCTATGTGCATGGTGGCAATTACTTTCCACTGCTCGTGAAGGGATTTAATTACAGGTTCGGCTTTCAGTGTAATGCTGATGCCGCCGCATATGTCCCCGGCCTTATAACCTTGCATAGCGTGGCATGGCAGGCACGATTCATTGATTGAAAGCGCGGACATATATCTGAATAGGCCCCCCGCTTTTGTCTCAATCAAATCAAAGACTTCCCTGCTTTTTGTCTTTTCAAATTCCTTCAACGCCCTTGTCTCCCACTCGTCAGGGGCGTTTCCCTGCCTGATCAGGTTGAGGCTGGTGATGTGAAGTAATACGCCGCCGCGTTCCCTGGCAATCTCTCCTATCTGGCGGGTCATATAGGCAGGGTTAACGAGCGTGAATATCTTGCCGTCTTTGTTTGTGATTTCTCTGTCCGGCACATCAAGGTATGGATTCGGAGGCGTAGTCTCTGTTACGGGTACATATACGCCGCCATGGCGGGAATTCCACAAGCGCGTCGTCTCTATTAATTCAAAAATGACACGAGCCTGCCCTTGCACTATGGCAAATGTCTGGCGTTTTACCAAAGATAAATTCCAGACAACAGAAGCGGCAACAATCCCTGCCCATATCAAAATCGGAAGGACACAGCACCTGCCCAGAATGAAACGCTCATCCCAGGCAGACAGCCTCTTGATAGAAGCATTCTTTAATCTCTCCAAATCTAACGCGCTCCCATGCTATTTTATCGCCAAATGACGAGACTATCTTAAACTATAACGGCTCAACTGCGGGCAGCTCCGATTATCAATCATAATAATTGGGAAGAATTGTCCGCATTCTGCTATAATAACATCTTTCTGGAGGCAAATGGTAAAATCGTTTAAGATAGACGCAGCCACAGCGAAGCTGGTCGAGAAGTCAACCTTGCTTAAGGTCTTAAACTACATAGACGCGGTTGACGTGAAGACGCCTGTTTTGCTCATGGACGGCGACAGGATCAGGCGCAGCGTTGCCACAGTTGGCAGGGGAATTGCGGGGTGCAAGGTTTTCTATGCCGTTAAGGCAAACCCATCGGTTGAGGTACTGAGGTTATTAACTGGGTTGGATGTGGGTTTTGAGATATCCAACTCTGGGGAACTCAACGTGCTGTCAGCCCTTGGGGTTGACCCTGAGAGGATTATATCAAGCAATCCCGTCAAGACAGTTGACTTTATCAAGGCCGCGTATGCCTACGGCGTCAGGTACTTCTCCTATGATTCCCTCACGGAGATAGAAAAGTTGGCCCGGCACGCCCCCGGCTCAAATCTCTATGTGCGCCTTGCTATCCCCAACGAAGGGAGCGAGTGGCCGCTCAGTAAGAAATTCGGCGTCGAGATAGAAGACGCCCTGACGCTGTTGACAAGGGCAAAAGAAAAGGGACTTAATCCACTGGGGATTACCTTTCATGTCGGTTCCCAGTGCAACAACATCTACAACTGGAACATCGCCCTTGACAAGGCACGGCTGCTTTCTGACATGGCGCGTGACGCTGGCGTAATCATATCCCTAATAAACATTGGCGGTGGCTACCCGATTAAATACACGAAGAGCGTGTTAAGCATAGAGGCCATTGAAAGGCACATCAGCAGGCTCATCAGGGAGCGCTTCTATAACGCGGGGGACCTTGGAGGCGGGGGCATAACCGTCCATTTAGAGCCTGGGCGTGCCGTCGTAGGCGACGCGGGCATAATGGTGTCGCGCGTGACGGGAAAGGCGGAGCGGCTTGATGGGAGATGGCTTTATATTGACGTAGGGGTGTTTAACGGGCTGATGGAGAGCATAGGCGGGATAAAATATACATATGTAACCGAGACGCGCGGCGCGGGCGGCGTGAAGGATACCTGGACGCTGGCCGGCCCAAGCTGTGACAGCTTTGACGTGATAGATAAAAACGTGCAACTGCACGAACCGGAGGTGGGCGATATAGTCCTCATCCTCTCCGGTGGGGCGTATACTATTTCATACGCCTCGGAGTTTAACGGCTGTTCAATCCCCGAGACATTGATAGTTTAAAAAAATATAATAAATATTTATAAAAAAAGGAGGCCGCGATGTTTAAATTTCTTGAAGAGGAGCCGTTCTCGCCGATAAAGCACTCTTATGAGGTGGAGGGCATACTACATAGGGAGAAGAGCAAATTTCAGGACATAGCGGTAATAGAGAACCGTTTCTTTGGCAGGATGCTCCTCCTTGACGGCATAGTGCAGATTACGGCACTGGACGAGTTTTTTTACCACGAGATGTTGACCCATGTGGTGATGCACGCCCACCCGTGTCCTAAGAGGGTTATTGTTATAGGTGGTGGTGATGGCGGCATAGTTAGAGAGGTCTTAAGGCACAAGACAGTGGAGAAGGTCTATTTTGTGGAGATTGACGAGAGCGTCATACGTGTATCTAGGCAATTCTTCCCTGACGTAGCGCAGTCTGTTGACGACCCTCGTGTTGAGATAAAGGTGATGGATGGCGCTGAGTTCGTAAAGAGCGCTACTGGCATAGACATAGTGATAGTGGATTCTACGGACGTGATTGGATTTGCGAGGACGCTGTTTACAAAGGAATTTTTTGATGCGGTGAAGAGCTCGATGACAGAAAACGGGATGTTTGTAACGCATACGGAGTCGTTGCACCTGCACAAGGACATAGTGATAGAGATGCAGGAAAAGCTAAAAAATACATTCCCGGTAGTTGATCTATACACGGCAACCATAGCGACATATCCTGGGAATTGGTGGGCCTTCGCGGTGGGTTCGCTGAAACTGAATCCAAGAGAATGCCGACGCCCCTTTGAGATAGAGACAAAATACTACGACGACGAAATCCACGAGCAGTGTTTCCTGACAAGGAAATTCTACGACAAACTGCTAAAAAGACAGTTGAAGTGGTGATCCACTTCACACCCTAACCCGGAGCATAGCGGAGGGGCATAGTTATGTGAACAGGCTTACTTCTTGGTTGGGCCGACGATATGTCCCCGCCCTATTGATGTGAATTTATCTTTATCTCTAACACAAGTTGCGGGCTTGACAATGCGCCATTGTTCGTCACGCTTTCTCTCAATCTTGTAAACATATGTGTCATTTGGGTCTATTATTTCCATGTCAATGGGATAGCATTTGGCCGTGTTGCCTATCCCATCAGGGACTACCACATAATTGCCTGTAGGGTCATATTTTAGAAACATCTCTTTTACAGCGTAACCTGCAGGAGGTTTGTCATATGAAGTGCTGTACTTGCGTTGCGCTGTAAGGGATTCAGGTAAAAGTTTCCCGTCCTCATCTAAATCTGGCTGGTTTTGAGAAGGCCTTACTATCTTTCTTGTTGGAACATCCTCCAAAGATTGAGGAGGTATTATAGGATCGCCCTGTTGTTTTTTCCCTTTCTCAAATTTCTCAAGCTTTGCAATTTCCCTAAGTTCATTAAACTCAGTAAGAATTTTATCTTGCTTTTCATTTATTTTTCTTATCGTGGATTCGATAGTTGTAATCCGAGCAAATATACCCATAATATTAGCTTTAATATTGCTGTCAGGCATGCCCTGATCTGAATCTGAACGGCTGTATATTCTTGGGGGGGGGGTAGAGTCTGATGTATTGGTGTTATTTTTACGAGGAACTATACGCCTATATACTAAATATACTATTACAACAACAATTACACCCAAAATGATAAAAAACCATACTACCAATGTAGGGTTCATTCCCTCTTCATTAGACTGCCTTTTTTTGCCGTGCTCCGAACTTGTTTTCTCCTCGGCTGCTTTGGTCTTTGGCGTGGGTGAGGGTGAAATATCCTTTGCCTTTTGTTCAGTTTTGGCAGCAGCCGTAGTATTATCAGTTTTGGGAAGGACATTTCTTCCTATCACGCTGTTATTATCTGATTGATATGGGTAAAACACAGCGCCAATAAACCCGGCGCACATCAATAGAATAATGACAAATACCAAGAAACCTATGAGTGATTTCTTTACCAAAGCTCTATGCTCCACACCTTTTTTATAGCAACCTTTACTATCGTAATAAACAGTGGTTCCTTAATCTCGATTTTATCGTCAACCATATTCTCTCTTAACTTACTTTGTACATTGTGCAGGATGTCATCACTTTTTGGAATCGCGCTATTTTTGTGGTTTACGGCATCACTGATCTTCGTCAATGAATGAACGAAATTCTCATATTGCTTAAATACCGTTGGCATGGAATCGTCTATTATTTGTTGATTATTTTCCCAGATAGTAGCTGAAAATGACATGTCATAGCCGTGTCTTGAAAAGCCTTCTTCACCTATAATAATATCTTTAGCCAATGAGTCAACCCTGATTTCATCTTTCTCTGCAACTGGCGTTGTAGGCGTTTCATGGTTAACGGCATCATTTCTATTAATAACAGAATCGGGCGCTAATAGTAAACCCTTTGCTACCTCAAACTTTCTTTGACTACTATTGTCGATAGTCAGTATGATGGGTTTACCGTATGCCGTTGCGAAGACTTTCTTGAATACGGTTGCACTGTCATTCGATAAATACTTACTTTTAGAGCCAAATATCCAGTCAACATGTCCCCAGCCATTGCCAGCGCAAAATATCATTGTCTTGTCCGGGATTATAGGATCTCTGCCCACGTTTATATTGGCGACAGAGAGCATCTGCCCTGAATAGTAAAAAATGGCACCATAGGCGAATTCAATCAGGCTGCGAATATCTTTAAGTTTCGACGGTGGAACCTTATTGTTGTTAACATTATCTGAAAAGTTTTTGGCGTACAAACCAAGCAGTATTGACAGATTATTTTCAGGCATAGTACCTAACAATATTTCTATCATCTTGCCATAGCTCTCAACCTCAGGAGAAAAGTACGCCAGATTGTCAACAATAATATCCTTATTTTTAATCAGGTATTCCTTGCATATATTTCCGGCAAACCTAAGAGAAGCCTCACGCCTTATTTCTCCTCTGCTGTATAATGTTATATCGGTAGTACCTCCGCCGATGTCTATTATCAGATTTGGCATATCGGCCTTCAGAGGCGCTCGAAAATAATATGCAACAGCCTCACTTTCAGGGATATTCCTTTCATTTCCGAAAGTTCTTGCGAGAGTATCTTGTCTTGTTGTATTCATGGCAATAGGATATGCCCACCGTGTTTGATATTTATTACATCTCTTCGCTCTCATTTCAGCCTTGATTAATATCATCAGATGACGGATATAATCGGTTAGTTCAAGGTCATTGTCATCCCACTTGAGGTTCTCATAAAATACCGGAGATGACATCTTTTTGATAGCGCCATTATCTACAACAGCTCCAGCCCCTACCATATATGGAGGGATTTGTTTCTTTGCAAGTACGGCAACTCCATCCAATATTGGGTGTAGAGGCTGTTTATGCGTTTTTCTTTTATACAGTGTTGGGAAACTTGCCTGCCTGCCCCCGTCTTCCCCCGGTGCGGGCATGAAGTCGCGCTCCATGAATTCAAATATATTCACATCGGTCTCTTCGGTTAAACTAAGAGAATGCGTTGGCGATGTCATCCATATTACTCTATCGTGCATGTATAGAAAATCAATATCTTCCTCTCCGACACATTTTGCCGCAACCACCGTATGTGTCGTTCCAAAATCAATACTTATCTCGTACTGTAATCCCTCTATTATCGGGCCAGGCACCTTAAACTTCTTGCTCACGTTCTTTGTGTCAACTTTCACGTCAACATTAACAGGGATTACCCCAATTGACTTGTCATCTTTTAATACCGTGACACCCAACGGCGGTCTCTTGCAGCGCCACGTTGTGCTGTATTCGTTATGAAAATCGCCATCTGATTTAATGCCACTTTCATAAATCGGCTTAATCTTTATACTGTCATGCAATTTAACGCTAATTCTCTCATAATCGCACCCCCATACGTAATAGTCGCTCCAATCATCGGTAGCAAAATTAGGCCATAGACATACCGCGGGAAGGATTATCGTGTCCTTATTATATTTCATCTCAAAAATGAGGTTATTTTTTCTGTCTATTTCCACACGCACAGTGTTATCTGTGATAGTAAATACCGGCTTGATATCTGATTCATTTTTCGCGTTTAAATCCTTCAAATATGAATCAATCGCCTGATAGCCCTCCGCGGTTATAGGCAGCACCACATCGTTTCCATCTTTCGATACATAGAAATTATCCTGCTTAATGAATATATCGCTCACCGGAATGTTCACCGCTAATGTATTGTCTCTTAAAGGATGCGTATCATCTAACAGCCGCTTGTCTGCGGCAACCGTACATACTGTCGAAGAGAGATGCTGCCAATTGCTATATATCGGGTCTTGTATATTCGTTTCCTTCCGCCAAAGTCCAAGCGCCTCATTTATCAGGGCTGGATTATAAATACCAACTTTTGTTGTATCATAGGGGTCATCAAATACGAGTGCCTTTTCGTCATACCATGGTATTAATTCGCTTTTGAGTTTATAACTCGCAGATGTAAAAAACCCCGTGTAGAAATCGCTGTCCAAACATCCACCCACGGTTATACCGTTTATTATGATAAGATATAAACTATTTATTTCACCCTGATAAAGTTTCTTTGCCACGTCGTTGATTCGATTATTCTTAAACTCATAAGAAATAAAAGCTACGTCGAGCTTATAGAAATCTCTTAATACCACTGCAGCCGTCAACCCCCTTAACTCTCTGTTTAGATGGTTTAGCGACGGGTCATTTTGGGCCATTTTAAAGAGTATGACCCTTGCCCATATGCTGGGAATAAACGACGAGATATCATCTATTTCGGGGTTGCTTATCTTATTAATGAAATCATTTTCTATATCATCTATGCTGGACCATGTGCCGCGGGCGGCCGCGCCGGTTACTATCTGTAAATCACCCTCTAAGTTTGGTAAGAAGCTATCCATAAGTCCTCCAGCTCTAAGAGCTATAATTTGTTTTTATAAACTTTTTGCTTGTCTCACATAAAATGTGAAATACCCTTGAAAGGCTGTCGTAACTGGTTATCTTTTCCTGCAGCTTAGCGTCACAGGCCTCTTTCCACAGAAAATCATAGGGATAGGGTTCTTTGGGTTCATAATAGCTGCGTGTGTCAAGATCTGACCGCCATTTCAACTTATTAAGGGCATCGCCTTTCATATTAGGGGCCTTGCCGTTGCCGTCTTTAAAAAAACCTTTTATCATTTCGTGAGAAAAAAGACAAATCCCGTTGTAGGCGGGTGACTTATGTATCCAGTCCTTGTATGACATTTTATCTCTTTCTCCACATTCGACATGAAGCCCCAACAGCCACGGCAGGAAAAAATCTTCCATGTATTTCTCCAACATCCCCATACTATCGTCAATATCCAAATCTTTCCTGATATACCTATGGTACCATTGCGAACTTTTAAAGTCCGCGTGTTTTAAAAGGCCATACCAAAACCCGATAAAGCTGCATGACATAGTAGTAAACGTAAGGAGCCTCTCCTGTACGTTTTTATAATCCGGCAAATCAGCCCACATTACCTGACCGGCGGTTTCTCTGCTTAGAAACATAAAGATATGGCTATCGTTTATATCGTTCCTGTCGCGTTTGAAAAAATCATTTGCGGCAAGTATTGTCAGCATCTCCAGGTGGTGCGGGGGAGGTATGATAAAAAGGTGTGTAAAAAAGTAAGTCAGGCGGTGTAACCTATTAA
>JADFYL010000077.1 GCA_015233045.1 Nitrospirota bacterium
CCCATAGGTTACCCCACACGCCCCTCAAACGTGCGTGTCTACCAGTTCCACCACTTCGGCCACAGACAGCTCTATACTACAACAGTGCAGCCAATGTTTTCAATCTTTATTTTGCGGCGCTACCTCAACGGGAGGTCGCCTTTTTCTTCGTATCGGTCTTTGTCGTAGGTTGATTCCCAATCAACTGCAGTTGCTTCTTTGCCTGTTCCGCCTCGGGCGTATGCGGATAGTCATCAACGATTTGCTGAAGTATTGTCCTTGCCGGTTTTGGATCTTTTATCTCAATAAACGCCAGTGCCTGCTTCAACTTCGCGGCGGGGACTTTGTCACTGTTTGGATACTTTTTCACCACTATGTCGTAGCTCAAAATAGCATCCTCGTAGCTGCCCTCTTTAAAGTATGACTCACCGATCCAAAAATTCCCGCTTGCGGCTAATGAACTCGTCGGAAATTCCTTCGATATGCGGTTGAATTTCTCCCTGCTTTCCTTGTATTTGCCGCTGTTGAATTCTTTCATCGCCTCGTCATACATTGCCTTAGGGCTGGTCTGCTGGGCCTTAGGGCTGGTCTGCTGGACAGGCAGCGGTTCTGGTGAAGGCGGCGGTGGAGGTGCATCTGTCGGCGGCTCCTTCGATGCTGTGACCGGTGGCTTCTGCGACGGCACTGGATCAGGGCGTGAGATTGCTATGCCTTTTTTCTGCAGGGCAGCCTCAACTCGCTCAACTCTTCCCCTTAAGTCGCCTATCTCGCTTGTCACCATCTCTAATTGTGTCTTCAGAAGATCACGTTCGGCCTTGGCCTCGGCTAAGGCGTGGTCAACATAAAATTTTCTCTCCTCAACACGTCCATACAGTTGCTGGAGTTCGCGGCTCAAATTGGTAGCCTTTGAGTTCAGATTCTCCTGGCTATCCCTTATGGCGTTTAACGTGTCAGACTTGCCTTTTTGCGTATCCGATATCGAGAGCCGACTTTTTATATCTGCCACATCGTCTTTTTGCTGATACTGTACCTTCTTCAATTCGCTGACATCAGCCTTAAGGTGTGCAAACTCGTCCGTGGCGCAAGAGGCCATAACCAGTATCAAAACTGCCGGTACTATTTTAGTAATCCGCAACACCGCTTGTATTCCTCCTATTTGCCAGCTATTTGCTGGAAACAAAATGTGCCCTTCTGTTTTTCAACCAGCATTCCTCCGTGCGCTCCATACACACCTGCTTTTCCTTTCCAAAACTGATAGTCTCAAGTCTGCTTGCTGGAACACCTAATGATACCAAATAGCTCTTCGTTGATTGCGCGCGCTGGTCTCCCAGGGCAAGGTTATACTCGTTTGAACCCCTCTCGTCGCAATGTCCTTCTATCAGTACGCTGACGTTTGAGTTTTTCAGAAGCCATTCCGCTATCTTTCTGAGATTTGCCTTTTCATCATCGGCCACATCATACCTGTTGTACCCGAAATGTATGTCCTTAAAAAGACTCGCCATCTGTGACCGAATCTGCTCCTCCGACAACGCACCCTCTCTTATTTTGTCCCTGTCAATCTTGATTACGTCGTCTTTGCCATTCCTTTCCTTTATCCCTGCATCTTTCCCTTTCTTGTCGTCTGGAACTGCTACATCTGTCGTAGCGCAGCCGGATACAACGAGGGCAAGAAGCACTAATAACAAAGCTATGCGTTTCATTTCTATACCTCCAAATTGTGTTTAATGTGACCATGAAGGGCCGAAGGCCCTTATATTTCTGGGTGAGATCCTCTTCTGTCCATCTCCGTTTACCGTCATCACGTAAACCCCCTTTACCCCATCCCTGTCTGACGTAAATGTTATGAGCCGACCATCAGGTGAAAAGGATGGTTCCTCGTTACTGCCCGTGTCAGTCAATTGCTTAAGCTCGGTGCCATTGGGTTTTATTGTATATATCTGAAACCTCCCCCCCTCTCTGCCGCTATACACAATCAAATCCCCGGAGCGTGACCACTCAGGGGTGGTGTTATAACCGCCCTCAAAGGTCAGCCTCCGTGAGTCCATTCCATCTGTGCTCATTATATACAACTGCGGCACTGTACTCTTGTCTGCCACATACACTATTGACTTGCCATCAGGGGATGCAGACGGAGACACCTCTATATGGTCAGAATGGGTAAGGCGTGTAACTATTTTTGTACCCAGATGCAGACGGTAAAGGTTAGGGCTTCCCTTGCCCGATGATGAAAAAAGAAGGTAATTGCCATCTTGTGTTACGTCTCCGGCGAGGTCGGTTGCCCCCGATGAGAAGAGTTTTTCCTCGGAAACTGTGTCAAAGTCCAGCTCATATATGCCCCATCTCCCATTTCTCAGCGAAGAGTAGAAGAGCTTCTTGCCATCGGGTGACCAGTGCGCCTTCATCGTAACATCGCCTTTTGAAACTATTTTCTTTACCCTCTGTCCATCGTAATCCATTAAATATATTGACTTTCTGTCTCCTTCCTGGCCGATAAATACTATTCTGGAGCCGAAGCAGGACTTTTGGCCCGTAAGGGCCTCGTATATATCGTCGGCTATTTTATGGGCAAGCGGCCTTATTAAATCCTTTCTGGAGGCATATTTCTTTTTCAATATATTGCTGGATTCGACAACATCATACACGGAGGCAACCACGCTTAATGAGCCATCAGCCTCAGCCTCAGCCGTTCCCTTTACCACGGCATCTATGCCGAGGGGTTTCCAGTTGTCAGGATTAAACGGCGCTGTGGCGTCCTCTATAAACGCGTTTTTATTTATAAACACGAACAAGCCCGTAAAGTCCAGGTCGCTTTTTATGATGTCGGCCAGCTCGGTACCCTCGGCTATGCCGGCAAAATCCAACACAGCAATGGGAAGCCTCTTAAGGCCGGGCGAGTTGATGTCTATATATACCCTCGCCGCCACATTTTCCGTCAAACATAACAACGCCACCACGAGCAGACACATGGTGACCGCCAATCGGGTTATTTCCAACAATCCTCTCCTCATTGGGTAAACCTTATCCCTACTTCGTACGCATCTAACGGTGGCTGGGGCATTGGGACAGATTTGTTTACCGCGCTTAAGGCAGAGCGGTCAAAAAAACTGTTTCCAGACGATTTCTCAAGTTTCATTCCTTCTATCCTTCCATCTTGCTTTATTGTAAAGACCACCACGGCCTCTAAGCTCTTTTTAGCGCTCTCAGGGTATGCCCAGCGCTTTCTGACATGCGCGCCGACTATGTCGCTGTATTCGTTGTTTACCGCGTCACCAAAGCTGGGAGACGTACTCTGGGTTGCTCCGGTAGGGCTTTGCCCCATCTTTACGTCCTTTTTGCTTAAATCTACTATGGAACGAAGCATTGCGTGCTGCTCAAGCCTCTTCTTTGACTTTAACATGGAAATCCTGTCCTCGACAGATGAGCTGTCCTTCGCGCCATCCTTTGGCTGCTCCTTAGGGGGCTGCTCTTTGGGTTGCTCCTTAGCGGGCGGCTTTTTCGCTATTTCAGGCTTCACCGCAACGGGTTGCACCACTTTTTTTGTGATTTCTGGTTTCATCGCAATCGTTTCAGCAGGTTTTTTTGTCTCTATAACGGGTTTTGGGACTTCTTTGACGGGCTTATTGACTTCTGTCGGCCTTGGGGTCTCTTTCTTCGGTATTGGCACCGGTTTTGGGCTCTCTTTCATCTCGTATTTCGCGGCCTTTGCAGACTCTTCTTTCACAGGAGGAAGCTCCTTTTCAGTCGGCCTCTGCTGCGCGCGCGGCTCTCCCAAAGAAGGTCGCACCTCCGCCGCCTTTATCGGTGAGACAAGTTTGACCGTATATGTATCTGGCAATACGTAGCGTGGCTGATGTTTTAGTGTGTACATGAACGCCCCAAACACAACGGTGTGCAGCAACAAGGATGCCACTGTGCTGAATTGAACGCTCGGCTGCCTCATCAAAATAGCTCGTTTCCCCTTATCCTGGCCTTTATTTTAGCAGTTCCGCTAGTTAGACGACTTAGGTTCGGTTATCATGCCAAGTTTCTCTATTCCTGCGGCCTTGATCTCCGCCATTATCTCTATGACCTTGCCGTATGGTACGTTTTTGTCCGCCTCAAGATACACATCCGGGTTTACGTGGCTTATCGCCTTGAGCTTGCTTACCAGCGTATCCATCGTGTGTTTTTCCTTGTTCAGATATATGTCGCCATCCTTTTTAATCGTTATTGTAAACCGTTCTTCTTTGCTGAGGGCGGCTCCTTTGGTCTTGGGCAGGTCTATATCCAGCCCCTGTTTCATAAGCGGAGCAGTTACCATAAAGATTATCAGCAAAACCAGCATAACGTCCACCAGAGGGGTTACGTTGATCTCGGACATTACGTTTCTATTTCTTTCTACCTTCACTTTCTTCTGGGTTCACTCATTATGTTGGTAAAAAACACCAATAGGTCTTCCGAGAAGTCATCCATCTCAATTATCTGCCGTTTGGCCGTGCTTAAAAAATAGTTGAAGCCGATGACAGCCGGTATAGCCGCCGCAAGTCCTGCCGCAGTCGTTATCAGCGCCTCCGCAATGCCGGGCGCAACCACGGCCAACGATGCCGACCCAGCCGCTCCAATTCCCCTGAACGCGTTCATAATGCCCCATACAGTACCAAACAACCCCACAAACGGCGTCGAGGAGCCGGTTGTCGCAAGAAAGTTCAGATACTTCTCAAGACGTGCACTCTCCAGCGCGGAATACCTGTTCAGCGCCCTTCTTACGTCGTCAGGACCGTCCAACGAGTTATCCTCATATACGGCCGTGTATATGCTTGCAAGTGGGCTAATCTCACACGCCTTTGCCAGCTTATTAAGCCCACCAGGCTCTCTTCCCGCGCGAAAATACTTGAGAAAGTCCCCCGATTCCCGCCTTGCCTTTGAGAAATATCTCCACTTATATATAATAATACCCCACGACACCACCGAAAATATCAGCAGCATTACCAACACAACCTTTACGACATACCCAGCCTGGAGTATTAAATTAATCGCTGTATAATCCATAAATTCCCATTCGCAGTGGTAGTATAACAATTGCCTGTCATAAAAGTCAATATCCCCAATTGCCTCGTAACGGGAAGTTGCAATGATTTCCAGACTATTCTTTTCTTTGTCTGCCATTCCGGCTTGTCTGGAATGGCAGACAAAGATGACAACAAACTAAGCAACTACCGCTCACTTATGATGGAGAACAAATTTACCGCAGTTCCCCCCTCCCCTTCGTCGTTAATCCTTTAGCAGCCTGTATATCAGTAACCACAAGCCGTTGTCTGGCAGTGGCGATAAGGCTGAACCCTTGCCGATGGCATATCGGTTGCCTCTCCAGTTGACGGTGCTGCTGAAAATCGGCACAAACCAAATAAACCCTATGATGAGGTCCTTGACCGGGGATAACAAATACAGCAAGGGGCTCATCCCAGCGCGAAGCCTTGACCCGATGTACATGTCGTGGGCAATCTTTAGCAAACTAACCGCAGCCAAAAATGACACTGAGGCAGTTGACACCGGCATAATGAGCAAAAGAATGAAGGCCATAAACACGGCATTCGTAAACAGTTCAGACAGGTACTTAGCGCCTCCGATTTGCCATCTCAGCTTTCCCCACCTTGTATGCCGGTTAATAAAACGGCTTAACCCCCAGTATTCATTGACGTTATTAATAAGATGATTGGAAAGAATAACCTTTTTCCCAAGCGCATGGATTCTCTGGCCGATTATGTAGTCCTCGGCAAGAAAGTCCTTAACTCCGGTAAAGCCGCCGATGGCCTCAAGGTCTTCTTTTGTCATGAGCATTGATTTTCCAACAACACACGGCATATCAAGATATTTATCAAGGACGCAGACACTGCTGGCGACAAAAGAATTCAGGTGGAGATTTTCCATGACAGCCCCAAATGAACGGCCGCTTACTCCCCTTATAATATTACTTACCAGCCCGACAGACGGGTCGTCCATGTGCCGGGAAATGTCAGCTAAGTAGTCTTTTTCCACGCGGACATTGCTGTCGCTGATAAGTATCAGGCCATGTTTTGCTATTTTATACGCCGGTATCAGATTATTCACCTTTGGGTTTAACCCCGCGTCACAATGGTCAATGACAATAGAGATGCCTTTATCAGGGTATTTGTCCTTGATCTTCCTCGCTACTTTATACGCGGGGTCGTTCTGGTCCTGAAGTGTAAAGATTACCTCATAGACGGGATAATCAAGATTACAGAAGCTCTCAAGATTATCAAACAGGCAATCCTCAAGGCCCTTGAGCGGTTTAAGGATTGAAATAGCGGGGAATGTTCGGCAGAGCTGCCCGCTGTCCGGCTTTGGGGAAGCCGTATAAGACCTGATTGCAAGCGCCTCAAGCAGGTACAAGACGATGACTACTACCAACATTACCGTTAAAACCCACATTTCTCTACCTCCTAATTTCTAAATAGCGTGATAGCCACGCCCTTGTTATGCCTGATACACTGTTTTATGGAATCTATGTCGTTAACACAGTTCAGGAGAGTTTTCCACGAAAAGAGATGTTTCGGTTTATGGAAGTCGCTGTTTGCGATATGTGGGTACTTTCCCAGGCTTACGACATTGAAGACATCATCCCTGTTGGCAATCTCCCACGCGTCTATATATCGGGCATATTTCCCCCTGTTATTCCAGAGGAAAAGTGTGTCGCGGTCACCTGTGCCTGACATATAATGTGGATGGCAGGCTATAATCAGGGCCTTCTGAGACTTTGCCTCGAGAAATATTTCCTCATAACTTAGACACGCGGGGATAAACTCCTTGACATCAACAATCAGTATGTGGGCTGAGTCATTGACAGAAAGACGGTTTTTTGTTATTTCGACGCCGGCAATGACGAGCATGCCATATTTGTCATATGCCCTTTTGGCTTCTTCCTTTATGTGGGACATGTATTGGTTGAAGTTATTGGCCGTTACAGAGTATTTAAAGCGATGTGCGAGTTTGCCAAATGAATTATCACCGCTTACCACATGGTCGGTAATGGCTATTGCATCGAAGCCGGCCTGGCCAAAAATATCTATTGCCTTCCTCAGCTCTACCGAGCCGTCGGAGTAAGTTGTGTGAATATGGAAATCACACAGCAGCATATCAGTATGTATAACAGCTAATCATATTGTAACTATTATAGCGAATGAATATTACAGCATTATGAAGCATGTGTTACAGTTGATGACTTTTACATTACAATACGGTTAAATATTTGACAGTAAATAATTCAAATGAATTTGCCCTTAGTCCGTCATTCCGGCTTGTCCGGAATCTTATTTGGCTTGAGGATGTGTAGAGGCAGATTCCTGACAAGCCGGAATGACGACAAGACAAGACGGTTGGATATAATCTTTTGTCGCGGAGTGATATTGAATGGTTATAATTTTCTATTTTTTATGATATGAGAATAGTATGTAGCGGCGTTTGTAGGTTTACGTTGCAGGGTCTCGAAATTAACGTTATAAAGCCCGAAGCGGGCGTCGAGGCCGTTGAGCCACTCGTAGTTATCTATCAGTGACCAGTAGAAATAGCCTCTTATGTCCAATCCGTGCCTTTTTTTACAGTGCTCTATTATGTCAATATGTTTCTTTATAAATCGAATCTTTTCGTGGCTGTCCTTGGTGGCGATGCCGTTTTCGGTTATTATCATGGGGACGTTCAAGGTCGAGGCAAATTTCAGCATCTTTTCAAGTCCGCGCGGATATATCTCCCACCCCATGTCGGTAAGTCCGTGGCCATCTATGTCGAGGTGTCTCATTTCAACACCCATCTTTTTAAATGGGTTAAACCGCATGTGGATTCTTGTGTAGTAGTTCACGCCAAAGAAGTCGAGTTTTCCTTTTATGGGAACGAAAAATTGCATTTCTTCCTTAAACGGGAATTTAACTCTCAGCAATCCGGTGGCAAAGGCGTCAAGCAGGGATTGATTATAAAAATGCCTCGCAAAACGGGCAAGAAGTTTATCAATGGGATTCCATTTACTCCACGGGGCAAGGGCGGCCATATTATGGGCGACACTCACTTGTGCCTGCGGGTATGCGGCATGTATTATCTCATATGCCCCCGCGTGTGCCTTGAGAATATTCACAAGGGCCTTGACTCCTAACGGCACATCCTTAATTGCGGGGGGAATACACCCTTCGAAGTAGCCCGCAAGGATGAGGACATAGGGTTCATTAAAGGTTATCCAGTATTTCACGTTGCTTACCGCGGCAACTATTCTTTTGACGTAGGCAAGAAATATATCCACAGATTCATCTTCGTGCCATGGGTATTTCTTTATAAACCAAAAGGGATGCGTAAAGTGATGCAGCGTAAGCATAGGCTCAATGCCGTATTTTATCAGAATATCTATGATTTCCAAATAATGTTCGATTGCCGACTCATCCCACATGTGCTCGCGCGGTTGTATGCGCGACCATTCAAGGGAGAAGCGGTATGCGTTTACCCCAAGGTCGTTCAGGAGGATGAGGTCTTTCTTATACAGCTCGTAATGGTTGGTTATTTCAGGCCTTTCACTGAGTATAGTGTCCCATGACGACCAGTCGGCGTGAGGGGAGCCCTCAAGCTGAAACGCGGATGTGGCGACCCCCCAGAGAAAGGTATCCTGCAAAGACTCCTTCATCCTGTCTTTACCCATATTTTCCTGATGTGGCGGCATCGGCAATCACACATAGTCTAAATACCGCTCACACGACATGGAAAGTTCAGCTCCCACATACTCATTGTAGCTTGCACACACATTTACGTGCTCACACTTCCCGCATGTTACAATCTCGGACAGACCTTCATACCTCTCACAGACTATTATTGACATGTTCCCTCCTGAAATATCGCGCGCCCAGTTCATACAATCTAAAGCTGCGCACGTGTTGTGCTATACATTAGATATACTAAATGAAAGGCTGTTACAGGAATATTAAGGAATGATTAAAAATAGATTATATTTGTGTGAAATCTTGCGAGGGCTATTTCCTTCCTCCGAATATAGTAAATATCCCATATTTGTAATAACAGTCTATCTCTTTAAACCCCGCGTTTTTCAACATCCCGATTTGGCAGTCAAGTGTGTCGGGTTTGTTTTCCTCAAGGCTCTTGTACCTTTCAATTATATTTTCGACAGGGTCATTTACGCCAAGTGTGGCCTGTTTGGCTCGCATCCAGTCTTTCCATATTTCCATGTACCAGTTTTCAATTGAATCCGACGGGGCGATTACCACATCAATATTCACGAACCAGCCGCCGGTGGCAAGCGTATGATATATCTTATTAAAGAGTGCCGACTTTTCGTCCGTCGTCAGGTGATGTATGGCAAGCGATGAGACAACCATGTCAAAGCCACCGGGTAGCCGTTCCTCCCTTATAAGCTCTTCAAACGAACAGTGGACAAACCGCACGTCAAACTCCATCAGGCGCGCCTCCGCCTTGTTAAGCATATCCATTGAGCCGTCAACAAGGACGGCGCGGGCGGTGCTGCCTGCCTTTAATAGTTCATAAGTCAATGTACCGTCACCTGAGCCAAGCTCAAGCAGATTAACAGGCCTGTCTAAGCTTACAAAGTGCTGATAGAACGATTTCACTATTGAAAACATCCTCCTGCGCTCTACGATATAGATTTCGGCCTTATCAAGATAGTCACGGCTGAAGTCTGTGTCTGCCCATTTGGATTTATCAAATTCCATGCTGTATAAACTCCTTTTAGTTATTTTACTAAATTATCTTTCAGAAAGTCTTCTATTTCCTTGGCCCGCTCCTCATCGTGAAGTACCGCGCCCCTTAGTGCCTTGTATTGCTTAAGCCGCGTCTTTGAAAAGGCTCCGGATATGTTGTCAAGCTTGGTGAGGCCGTGTTCTATGCGTTTTGACCATGCGAGGTATTGATTATATTTATCCTTGTCGGCCTTGATAGAGAAATCTCCGGGGACTTTCCACCTGTCTTTGAGGAAGAGCCACGAGGCGAAGTCCTCAAGTTTAGCGCCGTCCATAAGTTCTATCGGGGTGGTGTTTTTAATGTCTTCGATTCTCAGGCTTTCTGTATCGGCAATTATAGTGTGCTGGCCATTGAAAGGATACGCGCCGTAGTTGTCGAAAAACTCCCATGTGGATTGAGCGGTCTGTCTCTGCGCGTGGCATGAGCCGCATTTTCTGGCCTTGCCGAAGGGATGGGCGGCCTGGTCAAGCTGGAGCCATAGCAGGTGCTTGTTGTTGGCGGAGAGATTATCAACAGTGCCGACGGTGTAGTACGCGTCATGAGTTTCGCCATTTGGCCACTTAAACGTCAGGACTGGGGAGGGCGCCACGTCTTCTTTGATATTGCCCACGCTGTGCGGCCATATCTTGTATGGCCGCCACACCCCCTTCTGATCTTTTACAATTATAGGAGGGGACTGAATGCCATAGTAAAGCGAGTACTTTTTGAAGGGGTTTTGTCTGCCTGCAACGGTGCCAGGCCCCCATATAGTTATCTGATACCCCCTGAGTTCGCTGATATGGCATGAGGGGCAGTCGAGCGTTTTATGAACGCCGCTGGCGTGCGCCTCTTCGATTTCCAGATGGCAGTCCTGGCACGACGCCCTTCGCTCCATATCCCCCATGCCCTTTTCCCCCGTTGGATGGCACGCAACACACTGGATGCCCTTTTCGTAGTGTACGTCGGGTTTCATGCCAGAGGGGATGGAGTAGTCGCCGCCGATGTACGTCTCACCCCTTCGGGACTGCATAGCGCCGGGGTGGCAGATGCTTGTGCCCCTGCCAAAGCCCGCGCATGACTCTGCCGTTGGCGTCTTCGTAAAGGAATGAACCCCGCCTTTTTGTGTTGGCGTATAGTGGCAGTCAAGGCATCCGGCGTGGCAGATGTTGCAGAATTTTTGTTTATCCTCGGCCTGTTGATGTGTAAACGGGACGTTTAGATTTCTAACGATGTCCGCCGTGTTTTTATACGAAAATCCAGCGCCCTTAAGCTCTTCGAAGGCTGGCAAATCGGCAAACGAGGGCCCGCAGTTGTGCGGCCCGTAGGGCGCTGTCCATGTCCTCATATAACGCTGGCGATAGTTAACTCCCATTGTGGATTTTTTGAATTGTTTGAGTTCCTGCGGGTGGCAGTTGGACTTTCCACAAGTCATCTTCGCAATGTCGGGGTCGAAGTTAAAGGTTTTAAGGTTTCTGTCGTGCCAGAGCAGGTTTCTCACTTCATAGGGAACGTCAAGCTGGCCGTTTTGTTGGGTTTTCGGGAGGAGTTCATATATCTTGTTGCCGCCGGAGGGTAGAAGTGGGCCGTTAAAGATTGCCTTTCGATTGAGAATATCGCCGTCTTCGCTGATTAAAATGGCCTTAAGCATACCCTTATGGGCAATGTTTTTGTCCGCTGACCTGCCGTTTCCAAGGTGGCAGTCGCGGCATTCGATATCGGGGTGTTTACTTTGTCTTTCGACGGTCTCTTTCGTGATATAAAAATGCGGGACGCCCTCAGCCTCCATGAGTTTTTTATCCCCGTGGCACCTGACACATCCCGACGAGGTCTGTTGCATGGAGCGGTAAACAAGCGGGAGGAGAATAAATAAACACAGCAAAAACGCCATAAGAACACGCCGCGGCGTCAACCCCTCGCCAATAGAACCAATCGTACGCTTTGTCATTGGCCTTGATTCTAAATTTTCGGCTGTATTTTGGTCAACCGCCTGACCAGCGGATGTCACAGCAAAACATATGGGAAATGGGAGAGCTCCTGTGATAAAAGTCATTGATAGAGAATTCTGCAATGTGTTACATTGGAGTGCTTCAATCATAGGCATTAACTCACAATAACGGCTGACTATCCGGAAAATAACAGGAGGACTTCAATGAAGGGACTTAAGGTGATGGCATTGTTAATGGCGGTGTTGGCAGGTGTGTTGATTTTAAACACAAAGGCACAGGCGGGGATAGTTCCGGGGACGTATTGTTGGCAGGCTGATGCTCACAATGGAAGCGGAGTTCTTGGGTATCACAGGCTATCAATAAAAGACTTTGGAAACGGCCACTATTCGGTTGTCGGCACAATTACAGCGCCTCAAACAAACGGCACGGTATCTGTCAAACTTGTCAATGGGGCGATGGAATTAACTGACGCCAACACATTAGAGATGGGGGTGAGTGTAACCGACGCGGAGTACAATACGGCACTGGGCGCTAATGCGCTAACCGTTGTAGACTTTCATTACCTGTTAAACCCTGTCACGATGAGCGGGCCATACTATACATCAAGCAACCATAACAGTGTAACGACAACCAAGAGTTATGGCGGAGTAGCGACGCTTACGACATGCACTTATTAATAACCGCTTGTCCTTAGGGCAGACAAAGAAGAACACTCAGGAGGATACTATATAATGAAGGCATTAAAGACAGCTTTGACAGCCGTTGTTTTCGTGATAGCGTTGAGCGCGTCGGCGTTTGCGGATACATACGGCGCGCAGTTTTGCTGGAACATGGACGACGGCAAGACAAACGAGGTATATCTTTTAAAGGTAGGCGTGATGGACTTTGGCCGTGGGCATTATTCGTTAGCGGGGACAAAGACGGTATTGACCCGCTCGGGGACGAAGTCCGCGGTACAGATAGCCCAGGGTAATATGGAGCTTATAGACTCAAACTATGAGATGGGGCTACAGGTATCGGACATACCGGGCACTAACACGTTGGTGGTAGAGGACATACACTTCGTATTGGATTGGTCGCTTAACGGTTATTATTACAGGGTAAACGATACGGAGAGTAAATTTAACGGCCTGGCAATACTGGTGCAGTGCCCGCAATGATTACCTGTAATGGTGAGCTTATTAAAACAAAACGAAAAGGAGGCCGTTTGATGAAAGTGATAAAGGTATTGGCAGTGGCGTTGGTGTTAGTGTTGTGTGTGGCAGCGGTGAACACGAAGGACAGTGAGGCGGCGACGGAGTATTGCTGGCTGCTGACTGACGGCACAGCGGGGGTATATTCGTATATGAAGCTTGGCGTGATGGATTTTGGCGGCGGCAATTACACGTTAGCGGGATTAAAGGTGCAGGTTTACACGGTATATCCATACGCGGTGAACAAGCAACTGGTAAATGGAAGCATGGCCCTGACAAGCTCAACCACTATTGAAGCAGGGCTAAACGTAACCGACATATCGCCATACTCCAACGTGGCAGCAGGCCCAGGTCTAAATACAACCGATATGCACATGACAATAAGCCCAACAACATTCAGCGGCACGTATTATCGAACAACCACAATAACCTCCTCCACAGGGGCAACGACTGAAACGGTAAACAACGGGATAGCCACCTTCACAACCTGCCAATAAGGGGTTGTAATTATTAGTGTCACAAATATGCCATAGGGACATGGCAGTTAAGCCATATCCCTATGGAAAGTACCTCAATCATGTATCTCGTATTACCATCACAAGCACCCACGCAAGGGCAGGTGACGTGCAAGCCGTTCTGATAGCATTGGCAGCCTTTCTCAAGAAACTAAAAACATATGCGGAGCGTCAGACACAGCGTGGCCACAAACGCAGCCATGGCGGGGGTGTCGCCGAGGATTGTCAAGGACTATCTGGGCCATGCCGACTCCGGACGACCGAGAAATACATACATATGCCGGTAATGGCACAAGAGGCGATGTTTATCAAATTCGAGACGCACAAGAAGTGATATTCGTTGGTTAATTGACGCATTTATGGCGGGAGCGTGTGGGAATCGAACCCACCCTTCCCGCTTTTGGCAGGAAACACCGGATTTGAAGTCCGGGAGGGACACCAGAACCCCATGCACTCCCATACTGTAACTATTTGATCTGGCGTTAATTGTAAGGTATCATATGGTATCATCAGGTGTCAAGAGGTATCAAAATCCCAAGCTCCGATATAGGAATTTGCACCTATCGATAAAAAGGGTTTTTGAGAG
>JADFYL010000078.1 GCA_015233045.1 Nitrospirota bacterium
TGTTGTCCGGAATCGTCACCTAAATGGTTGTTTTATGATGATTTTGCCTATTCTGGGTTATAACCATGCTGCCCCCCTCTCTGATAATAAAGCAAATGGCGGCCATTAAGCCGCCATTTGCAATTACTTCAACGGTACTCAGGACTTATGCCCTACGCCCTTTACTTACTTCCAGTTTACCCATAAGGCGTACCAGTTGCCATTGTAATAAACATACATATTTCCATCTGTAAAGGCCACAAGGGCAGCGCCGTTGGTGAACCATTGGACGTAATATGTGGCGGAATTGTTTGTTCCTGTAAGTATGCCTCCCGATGTTGTCCCAAACCACGAAGCATATTGACTATATATCGTGCTAATCATCGTGTTTGCCGCAGTGGCATTGTTCCACACTACCCCTAAGGCGTACCATGTGCCATTGTAATAAGTGTACATAGTTCCATCTGTCCAGGCTACGAGGGCAGCGCCATTTGTAAACCACTGGACATAATATGTGGCTGAACCGGATGTTCCCATAACTATGCTTCCAGATTTAGTTCCAAAGAACGAGGCATATTGATTATAGATTGCGGCAATTCCAGCAGAGGCAGCGCTATAGTCCGATGATGATGTAAATGTCACCGTTACTGACTTAGTCGAGGACATCTTCACGTAACACGCATTTAAGTTAGTCGTATCACATCCCGTCCAACTCGCAAATAGCGAAGAATTATCAGCCGCTGCATACAGATATTCTCCCGCTCCTGACGGACATAATGTCGTGCCAGTGTTACCGCTCCAGCTTAGAGTTCCTGTTGACGCTGTTACGGTGCCTAAACCCGTGCCGGATTTGGTTACAGTCAGGGTATAAGTATTTGATGACTGTGCCGTAAATGTTGCCGTTACGCTTTTTGCCGTAGACATTGAAACAGTACAGAAAGCACTGCTTGATGAATCACACCCGCTCCAGCTTGAAAAAGTAGAACCAGACGAGGCTCCCGCCGCAAGCGTTACCGACGTTCCTGATGTGTATGATGCCGAACAGGTTGAGCCGCAGCTTATCCCCGATGGAGTGCTTGTTATAGTGCCTGAACCCGTGCCGGATTTCGTTACAGTCAGGTAGTATGAAGATGGTGTCGATGCCGTAAACGTTGCGGTTACGCTTTTAGCCGCAGACATTGCAACAGTACAGGAAGAACCGCTTGACGAATCACACCCACTCCAGCTTGAAAAAGTAGAACCGGACGATGCTGCCGCGGTAAGCGTTACCGATGCGCCCGATGTGTATGACGCAGTGCCGGTGTTGCCACCCCAGCTTAGAGTTCCGCTTGACGCTGTTACGGTGCCTGAACCAGTTCCAGATTTTGTTACTGTCAGGGTATATGAAGAAGGGGGCGATGCCGTAAACGTTGCAGCTACCGTACAATTAGCCGTAATAGCATTTGTCGTATATGTGGTACCAACCAATGTGCCACCACAAGAACCGCCTACTGAGGCCGTATATCCAGATGACGGTGTTACAGTAAAGCTTGTTGTGCTGCCGGAGTTTACAGTCTGTGGCGTTGACGGGCTTATCGTCCCGTTAGCTCCTGCCGACGGTGTTACTGTATAAGTGGTTACCACGTTTGCCGTAAATGTTGCGGTTACGGCTTTAGCCGCCGACATTGCAACAGTACAGGAAGAACCGTTTGTCGTATCACACCCGCTCCAGCTTGAAAAAGTAGAACCGGAGTTTGCCGCTGCCGTAAGAGTTACAGAAGTGCCTGATGTGTATGACGAAGAACATGTTGAGCCGCAGCTTATCCCACCGTCGCTGCTTGTAACCGTTCCAGAACCCGTGCCAGACTTCGATACGGTCAGGGTATATGATGATATAGGTGATGAGCTAAAATATGCAACCATGTCCTTATCAGATGACATAGTGATAGTACATTGAGAACCGTCGCTGGATGTGGAATCACAAATCGCAGTACTACCGTAAAAATCTGTCCATTTATAAAAATATTTACCAGAACTTGGTGTTGCCTTGAGAGTTACAGAAGTACCTATAGGGTATGAGGCGCTGCATAAGGTAACGGTATAATAAGTACCACAAGATAAATTTCCGGTTGATGCTGCAACAGTACCATAGCCTGAGCCTGCTACCTCGTCACCAGAACTTGTAATACCGTACACTTCTAAAGTTAGCTTAGCAGTAGTTGGTATTACCTTAAAACTTGCGCTGACAGACTTATCCGATGACATAGTAACAGTACATCGAGAACCGTCGCTGGATGTGGAATCACAGCCTGACCAACTCGTGAAAGTAGAACCGGAAGATGCCGTTGCCGTGAGTGTTACTGATGTGCCAGAAGTGTATGCTGCGTAGCATGTGCCTGTGCAACTACTTATCCCTGATGGGCTGCTTGTTACAGTACCAGAACCCGTGCCGGTTTCATTTACAGTTAGTAAATATGGCTGAGATTGTCCTGTCGGCCATGCCGTCCAAGTACCTGTACCTCCGTACGCAAGATCGTTAAGGTGATCATAAGCCGATCCAGAGCAAGTACCAGTTATTACTGAACTAGAGGTAAATTTACCAGTAAAGGATATATCATATGATACATACGAAGAGCTGCCATAAGCATATTCACCACTAAAACTTCCATTGCTGATCTTGATTCCTGAAAACGTATGAGATAAGGCACCTACAGAACCAGCGGAACACGATAAAAAAAGTCCGTTAATCGTACTGCCGTCCGAGGTTACGGTAAAAGTCTTGCCGAAACTTGATGTCCATGATGTGTCGCTATACGCCATAGAGCTAAGACAAAAGACTGTTAATAACAAAACTACAAATGATACCACCCTTTTACTCAGCTTCCAAGTCCTCATAAAACCCCCAATAGTCTATTAGAATCCACAAATTTTGTATTTTTATTGTACATGGGGGGGGGGTAAATGTCAAATAAAATTATTTTATAAGTTAATAATAATAATTTATAATCGTTATTTAACAAGCAGTTATAGGCGGTTTCGGGGATAATTATCGTGGGGCAAAGTGTAAATGGGCATTTTACAAAACGCCGGAATGCGAAGCTGACTGAATATAAAGAGCAATACTTTAACCCTTTTTTTTGACGTAGCCCCCAATTTCACTATAGATTTGTTCTCCATCATAAGTGTGCGGTAGTTACTTGGTTTGTTGTCATCCTTGTCTCATTCTGTCATTCCGGCTTGCAGACTGTGTCATAATTATTTTTTACAAAAAAAGTCAAAACATGTAAAACACATAGTTATATGCCTATCACTGTCTCGGCATTTCGACCTATGACTTTTTCTAATAACGAAATGAGGTCAAAGATTGCATATTCTTTAGTCTGTCATTCCTGCGAAAGCAGGAATCCAGTTGTTTTAAGCATGGAACAACATAATAATAAATGGAAGCGCCGATGAATAATGCAACTTATTGAAGAATATCATCACACAGTGGAACGGTGTTCCTGGATTCCTGCTTTCGCAGGAATGACAGACTTACTAATATTACTCATTGTCCACAACTTGGGATAACTTTTCGACAATAATTATCGATAATGCAATACGAATTATTCCACGTAATTATGACACAGTCTGTTGTCCGGAATCGTCCCTTAAATGGTTGCTTCAAGATGATTTTGCCTATTCTGAGGTATAAGGACAGATTCCGGACAAGCCGGAATGACAACAAAGGCACCGGAATGACAAAATGAGGTTGGAATAACGGACTAAGAAACGGACAGTCCAGAAAGCATTGCGATTTCCAATGAAAACTTGTTTTATTCGTCAGAACAAATTTATCGTGGCTTATCCGGCGCGCTTATTCACTAAGATCAGCGTTGAAAATACATAGCCCCAAAAAAGCCAATAGATAGGATAGGTATAGTCAAAGTCGAAGCATCCATGAAACATTACGGCTGTGAATGCTGACATAAGACACAGTGACATTATCTGCAAATAGGTGTCCTGCAGCTTAATCACTTTCAGATAGTATTTGATAATATGATAAAAGAGAGATACCAATAAAATAAGCCCGATCGGTCCAAGGTCAAACAAAAATGAAAACAGCACGCTGTGTGCATGAGGAATTGCGTAAAGATACTTGTAATTGCCGATACCAATGCCAAGCCAATTTTGTGATAGACCAGAGAATCCATTACCCCATATGGTCATCCTGCCCGGTCCTACCCCCTCCAATGCCGACAAACCGGGGTCTAATACATCGCCTGTCTCAAGGGACTTCTGCCCAATCATAAGCAGTCTCATTATGGCCTCCTCTTTGCCCGCCAATGTTGAGAATATCCTCTGCTCAACCACGTAAAAGACTAAGAATGCCGCAAAAAATATTACGATGCTGCGTATAAGATATTTCGATGTTCGATGGTAGAAAAATAAAAAAAACATGACCATAGCAACGAACGCGGCGGCGCCTCCCCTGCTTTCAGTTCCTATCAGCACGGAAAGGCCAATGACAAAACATAAGGCCAAAAATATCCTTCTTCCCACTTTTTTCTCAGTCAGAAAAAGACCAGTTGCAACGCCCATCATAATATTCATCCACATGGATGTCACATGGCCATCCTGAAGTCCATGCGCCTGCACAGGGGAGCCGTCGCTGTTCATCATGCCGCCCAGAACATGCAGCGCAAACCTGATATCGCCAATGTCTGCCTTTTCAACAAACGAACCTGTGAATCGAAACACATATGATAATAAGGCCTGAACCAGACACGAAAATAACAGGCACCATATCATTTTCCTGTGAATCTCCTCCGTCGCCATAGTGGAAATAACCAAATAAAACAGGATCATAAACGATACCAGATAGTAATACTGAAATAAGCTATGCCATATATTTTCAGACCAAAGCATGGTAAACGCGGCATAAACCGCTATTGCGATAAGAATTATCTTTGTGGGTCTTATTACCTGAGACACCCACAGAGAGGCCCCCTTGCGAAGAATAACCCCCAGGCACACAGATAATAACACGGGTGTAAAAACCGGCCACGCATTTAAATAGGAATCCTCAAACCAACGTATATTCCACTCTCCCATGGGCGCAAAGTACAGGTCATATTGGGAAACGGGGACAAGAAATACCATGGCATAGACCCCCCATGTGGGTTTAATGGCAAAAAGGACAGACGAAAGCACAACAAGGCTGAATCCAAACGCTATATAAAACGGATACAACGTGCAAAGTGCCGCATTGCAGATGAGATAAAGGACAAGTGCGCCGCCTAAGACATATTTATTGCCGGTTGAGGTTAACGTTATCGTTACCCTTTAAGTAATCTATCGCTGAGTTTAATAGCTTAAGCGTCAGCACAGGGTCTCCGGCACGGAAGGCCTCACGGGATTGTATATCTATATCAGTGGCCTTTTTAATCTTTTCCGCGTCTGTCTGCCTTGAGAGCAGGACCCTGAACTCGGAGAGCTTCGCTGAGATATCGTCTGAACCCTCCGGCGAAGGCCGCCCTGCCGACGGTGGTGGCGGCTGTGAAAGAGGCATACGCTGTCTTGACACCTTATAGACTTCCTCTATAAAAACCGGCGTGTCGTCCAGAACAAAGGTCAGCCGTTTTGGGGAAGTTGACGATATTGTACCTGTGATTTCTTTAAAATCCCTATGATAATCCGTAACTTCCTTCCCTGAATTTTGGGCAGGGATAGCTTGGGTAATTCTTACGTCCTCAGTATTCACATTCAAAGTAAGACTAACCGTTTTAGGGGTTTTGCTGTCGTTCCACGCCACCCATGTCAATCGTCCATTTTGTTTATTGGTGAATTTATATATATATACCCCGTCAGATTCATGGCTTGCCTCAATCTTAGACCAATCGGAATATTTCAACTTTTCCACCATCAGCTTATAGGTATAATAGCCGAGTTTCTTTACCCCATATCCAAGATCATAATCCGGGCTGCCGCACTTACCGTGTTTGCCATCCGGATTTACACCGGCATTGGCATAAATCAATCCCGTATAATCGAAGATACAACAGGAGCAACCAAAGCCTTCCATTAACCCCCATGCCCAGAAAACTTTATCTATACCTCTGGCAAACGCTGAAACATATATCTTTAGTAATCCTCTGGCCTGTTGTTTTTCATTTTGATAATTATACTCCCGTGTTATATCATCGCCTAATGGCTTCCCTGAATAAGTCCCTGTTTCAGTTATCCAGAACTTCAATTTATTTAAATCAAAGTTTGAATTTCTAAGGCTGGTTTTTAAATAATCAATGTCTTTTTTCAGGTCGTAACCGTTTTCTGTCCCAAAATGATGGAGGTCAATAATGTCTATATAATTGCCGTTTAATTTTTTAAATACTTCAGGGTAGTCTGTTATTCTGGAGTCACCGGCAATCAATACCTGGGCGGAACTGTCCACTTTCTTTATTGCATTGTAAGTTATTTTTTGTACTTCGGCGAAGTTGTCGGCATAATCTGTTTTGCAATCCGGGCCTCCGCATGTATCAACCAGTTGATTACACACCTGCCAGTATTTGATTGGATTATTCCTTTTAAATCGGCTTATCACCTCGTTGACAGGGTACTGCTTATCGGCGGACTTATAGCAATCGGGCGATTTCTCCGCGCATCCTAAACTATCGCCTCCGCCGTAACGAGCGACAGTATTTTCCACGAACCTTGCGTAAATATCTTTTTCTTCCTCGTTAAGAAACTTGCCGCCCCTGCCAAAAGGGCAGATATTTGCCACGATATTAATATTGTTCGGGGTATTGGCCTGTAATTTTTCATGGTCATAAAAGGTAAAATCAAAGTTCCCTTTACGTTTAGCGTCTGCTAATGTCCATATAAAATACATCCCTTCCCTGCTCCAAATTACTCCAAGGTCGCTTAAATAGGAATAGTAATTACCAAAATTGGCGGAATGAAACCCAAAATGAGAATCTTCACGAACTTGTTGCTTATATTTTTCAAAATCTCCTGAGTATGGATTAAGACTATCCTTACTGTCGCTGTTTTTTCCATTTTGCTCCGCGAAAGACGATTTTGGCTGAGAATAATATTGCCCAATTATAACGAAAAACGCCAAAATCGCGGTCATAAAGATTAGGGCAGTTATTTTTGATATACCCTTTCTAAACATAATTATCCTCATAAACACCCGCCATCTTCGCTGATTGTACCATAGTGGGTGGTCAATTTCATAGGTATTTTTTTCAGCGGCTTCCCGTGTCGACAGAACCAGTGCGGTCTGCCCGGGGCTGGTCAAACGAATTGCCGCAACAGCGGCGGAGGAATTGCCCTAAATCTGTCATTTCTACTTTGCTGTGACACCGTTGATGCGCGCGTATTGAAAAAGATCAGGTGTTATGTTAGAATGAAGCGTGGGGGACTGAGCCATGGCAACCGTACTATTTGACACGTTGAAGGCGTTTGAAGCGCTAAAATCCTCCGGTTTCTCAGAGGAGCAGGCAAAGGGGTTGTCTGAGGCTCTTAAGGCAGCGCAGGAAACAAGCGTCGAAGGCTTGGCAACTAAAGCGGACTTGCTATTGTTAGAAGCAAAAGTGCGGCGGTACTTTATAATCCTTGCTTTTTTGTTCTTGTTGACTAATCCTAAAGCTATAGACTTGCTGTCTAAGGTGTTAGGGCTGGTGAAGTAATCCCTAGCATCTTTATATAATTCCCATGCTCTATCTCTTGCTGTCCTCTGTGTATATCCTATCTTTAGATACCCTATCATTGCTTTATTGGTTAATATATAGATATAGCCTGAATCTTTACCATAGACTGGTTTTTGTGGTGCAGGGTTTCTCTTTATATTCTATCGTTTGAATGTTTTTGTCTCTTTGTTTCAACTCCTGCACCTTTAGGTCTTTTTCTATTATTAGCTGCATCCTGGCCGGTCCCTTATATTTTACGTTCCCATTCGTGCATAGCTGTTTAATCTTTGACGCACTTCATTTTTATTTTCCTTAGATCCTACCGGCCATATCGCTCAGGATTTTATCAGCCGCCGCAGCGGGGTCGTCTGCCCTTAGTATGGGGCGGCCCACTACGATGTAGTCTGCTCCAAGCTCCATGGCCTCAGCCGGTGTGGCCGTCCTTTTCTGGTCATCTGAGTCCTCAGTCCACGGCGGCCTTATCCCAGGCGTAAGGATTGTGAAGCTACGGCCACAGCACTCCCGTATGGCCGTTATCTCCCGCGGGGAGGCTACAACGCCGTCAAGGCCGGAGTCCTTTGCCAGTGCCGCAAGGTGCGTTACATGATGTGACATGGTATTATTTACGCCAAGCTCGTCTGAAAGTATCTTGTCATTGAGGCTTGTCAGCACAGTAACGGCAAGGACAACCGGCTTGGCGACGTTATTTTTCTGTGACTGCGCCGCCGCCCCTTCAACTGCCGCCCTCATCATCACACTGCCACCCGAAGCGTGGACGTTAAACATATACACACCCATGTTTACCGCCTCCCTTGCCGCGCTTGCAACCGTATTGGGGATGTCGTGATACTTTAAGTCCAGAAACACCCTGCCCCCAAGCCTTTGTACTGCACGCACGGCCTCCGGCCCTTCCTTTGTAAATAGTTGAAACCCTATCTTAAATAGCGATACCCTACCCCTGAGGAGTTCTGCTAATCTCACGGCATCGCTTAATCTGTCAACATCGAGGGCGAGGCAGAGCCTTTTTTTTGCCTGTTCTATTGTCATTTTCTTATTATGCCTGGCTCCGTACCCTTGATTAGTCTTTCTATATTGCCCTTATGTTTATAGACCATCAGTAACATGATTATTATACCGAAGATGAGTTTATTCGCCGAATAATCGAATAAGTAAATGTTCAGGGGAACGAAGAAAAACGCCATGAGCGCCGAAAGGGAAGAGTATTTCCATACCGCAAGCGCGACAATCCAGATCGCCACAGACGCTCCACCAACGGCCGGGCTGTAAACCAGAAGGACGCCAAGACTTGTGGCAACTCCCTTTCCGCCCCTAAAACGGGTGAACAAGGAAAAGTCATGCCCCAGTATCGCAAATATCCCTATCAGGCCAACAGCCGACTCACCTAGTGACATATGTCTGGCCAAAATAACCGCAAGCACGCCTTTTAACATGTCACCGGCAAGGGTAAACAGCGCCGCCCACTTCCCCACACTTCTCAGTACATTGGTCGCCCCTATGTTGCCGCTTCCCACCTTCCTGAGGTCTATACCCTTTGTCCTCGCAACAATCAGCCCAAAAGGGACAGAGCCTAACACAAACGCGCCTATCATACAGAGGACTATCATATCTTTTTCCAAAATCCTATCGTGTACTGAACCGCTGACACCACAGCAAGCACCACGGCAATCCAAATCATAGCCAGCCCGACTCCGTAGAGGTTTATATCAAAGAGGGAATTCTCCAGTATTAAGCACAAAATGCCGGTAATCTGCGCGGTTGTCTTTAGTTTCCCACCAAGTTCTGAGGCAATTACAATGTCCTTTGTAAGGGCAACCACCCTCAGCGTAGTCACCAGAAACTCCCTCACGATGATAATTGTGGCAAGCCACATAGAGAGGCTCCCAATGTCAACCAACAGGATAAAGGCCGATATTACCAGGAATTTATCCGCAATCGGGTCCATAATAATCCCAAACCGGGTAATCTGCCCCGAACGCCTCGCAAGATAACCATCCAGGAAATCAGTTATCGAAGCAAGCCCGAACACCACCGCCCCCCAGACCGGGTGCGTCGGCGTAATATATATAAACACAGGGATAACAAATATCCTGCTTAAGGTGAGTATCGTCGGTATGTTAAGCCTTACCGTAGTCATCTATTATCCCTTTGAGGATTCCTTTGGATTTAAGCAGGAAATCGCATACCTGTCTGACAGCGCCCCGCCCGCCCTCTTTTGACGTGACAAGACGGGCAAATTGTTTTATATCCTCTACGGCGTCCCCTACGGCAACAGGCAGCCCCACACGCGTCATCAGGGGTATGTCCGCGATGTCGTCTCCCACACAGGCTATGTTTTTGTAATGGAGGGCGTAGTTAATCTTCAGGTCTTCGTATGCGGCTACCTTGTCATCACAACCCTGATAAACATCATTTATGCCGAGTTCACGGGCGCGCCTTTGCACAGCGCCACTGGTTCTGCCTGTAATTATTGCAACGTTTATACCTTCGTTTATGAGCATCTTTATGCCGTGGCCGTCTTTTACGTTAAAGACCTTTAGTTCGTTGCCCTCGCTGTCCAGCATGATTGAGCCGTCTGTAAGCACCCCATCCACATCCAATATAAGCATTGAAATGTGCTTAGCAAGCTCAATTGTCTCGTTTGTAATGCCTTTCATCTCTTTAATTTAGCAATTAGCTCCGCATTGACATCAATGACGCCTTCAGTCTGCGCAGAAAGTAGTATTCGTTGTACGGCCTATCGTCGTTTATGAGTATATGCTTGTTAGTATTCAACAGCGTCCGCAAGGATTGTTCCTTTGACAGGAAATTATGCAAAACTAAACCTAAGTCTTTGCCGGTTGACCATTCGAGCAGGTCTTTTTTTGCCATATCAGGCATTATAGCCTCGATTGCTTCTATATTAGGTGTCTTTATAGGAGTCATAGACGAGATAAAATGCACCCCCCAGCCTTCAATGCCAGCATAGGCCCTGACATACGGGAAGGAGTTAAAGATTGACCTTGCCACGGCCTGTTGAATCTTTCCTTCGGCCACAGGTACCCACTGCTGAAATATGCCTCCTTCGCGCAGACGGCTCTTAATGACGGCATAAAAATCCTCCGAGTACAACAGGCTTGAGCCTGCGGCCTCAACCGGTGGGGGCGGGTCTATGGTTATTACGTCATACTTGTCCGCGGTTCTGTTTAAAAACCTCCTGCCGTCATCAATAACTATCCTGCCGTTGGGATTTTCCAAAATCGCGCGGGCATCGTCAAAAAAGTAGGGGAAGACCGTCTTGACGCTTGGAATAAGCTCAACGGCTGTGGACTTAATGTTCCAGCTCAACATTGACCTATGGGTAGTTCCCATGCCCAAGCATATTATCAGGGCTGAAACAGGCTCACCGGCCTGAAATCTGGCCCTGTCTAAAAAAATCATCGGTATATGAGCCATGTACTTTGTAATAGGGGTAAGATTGGTTATGCCTATTCCGTTGACAAACAGTTGTTTATCCATACCCTTTCCAACGGCCACTACTGTGGCCGTATAGTCTCTGGCCACTGAATTGCCGTCTTTATTGTAGAACATCTCATAGTCATAACTTACGAATGTTGATATGATTAGCAAGGCTGCCCCAGCGGCTGCCGACCATTTAGACATAGCCGCCCTGTACGCTGGCCTCAACAGGTAAGACATGTAAAAGGCTACAAATGGAAGCGCCATAGCAACCATGGACAATTTTATCCCCAAATACTGCAAAAACACATAGGACGCCAATATCGGCCCCGCTATGCAGCCAATGATGTTTATGCAATAGGCATATCCGGCACCTGATGGCCTGCCCTGCGAATAGAAATCAATAAGTTTGGGCGTTAAATAGCCAAGCAGCGCGCAAAACGGCATTATGCTAAATAAAATCATACCCTGAAACACAATATCCAGAGACCTTAAACGCCAGTCGCTGAGGACAATAGGCAGAAAAACACTTATTCCCAAAAGTCTGATAAGTTTAAACGTATCATACACCCCGCCTCTTGCCAGATGTCTCCTGTAAAGGAAAGACCCGGCCGATGTGGCAAGAAGATAAACCGCCAGTATGGCGGCAAAGGTATAAATGCTGGTTCCAAAGGCCGGCGTAAACGCCCTTATCCATATGACCTCAAGGCTCATTGATGTGAAGCCGGTAGTAAGCAGCAACAGCAGCGTTTGTCGCGGGGAAATTGACGTGTCGGCGGCGATGTCCTTATCAATATCGTCGGCGATTTTGGGCGCGCGGTTCTTTTTATAAGGATACGCCATTGCAATTGCCACGCTTATCGCCGCTATTAAGAAGTTTACATAAGCCGCCACTGTCCATGTCTTTCTCAGCCCTATCAGCTCCACGAAGACAAGGGCGGTAATTATCGTCCCCGACATCGCGCCGATTACGTTGGCAAGATACAGGAAACTGAATCCAGTTTTATCAGATTTGTCCAGTGCCTTCACAAAAGACATCATAAATGGAAATGTAAAACCCATGAAAACGCACCATGGAAGAGTAGACACTGTTATTACGAGGGCGGAGCAGGCCAGATATGCGGCTGAGTCCATCCCGCCCTTCATGAGCAAGGTGCCAGACCCCCAGCGAAACATTTGTGGGACCATAAATGCCCCCACCCCTATGCAGCATTCGGACAGCGCGTAGAACAGCACCGGTGACAGCCCGGTCATTGCACAAAGGGTCTCTACAATCCTGCCTCCAAAGATTGACCCCGCGGCAAGTCCTAACATAAACACTGAGATTACCACTGAAAGAACCGGAGTTATTATGCCAAAGGACGCATAGGCCATTCTAAGCCACACAACCTGATACAACAGGCCAGCAAAGCCTGAAAGAAAAAACAGCGCAAACAGCACCGCCCGAATTCCCTTTAAACTATCATGCCTGTTACAGTTATCGCCAAACAAGTCCCTCACCTGTCCCGTATATTAAAAGTACATTAACGCTCTGAACGGATTTGGTACGAAAAGAGGTCTTATAGAACGAAAAAAACGGCTGGAGTAACAATTCTCACTGCCCTGTAAGGGCCTTCAGAATTCTCTTGTCCAGGGCACGAACGTTGGTTGACATTACCCTGGCAATGGCCTTCATTATCTTCACCATAGTCTCGGTGGCTGTGGTTTCCAGCTCCATAAAATTCTCAGTGTTCAAGATAAACAATTCCGTATCTTCAAGGGCAACAGCCTCCGCACCGTGTTTTTTCTTCCCTTCCAGTATAGAAAGTTCCCCGAAGTGCTGACCTTTACCCAGAAGCGCAAAGCGGGTCTCCCAACCATCGGCGGTATGTTTTATTTCGTCGCTCTGAATGTTTCTCAACATTACGAGCATCTTTGACTTCGTGTCAAGCTGCAGCTTACGCTTCACTTCAATCCTGCCCGAATGTATCATATAGATACCCGTTGTGGAATCACCCTCTTTGAATACGTAGTTATTCTTTACAACGGTAACCTTTTGGATATTTGGCAGCAGTTTGGCAACTTCCTCATCGCTAAGGCCATCGAAGAGTATTTGCTTTTTCAGATCTTCAACCGTAGGCATCTATTTATTCTCCCCTCATTATCCCCGACGCTTAAATCCCTATCAGGAGCCTTAGCAACTGCTTGTCCAGGTAGCGCATATTTTTCGATGAAACCCTTGCCACTACGCGCAGTATTTTTAACATCGTTGACGGGGCCGAGGCCTCTATTTCAGCAAACTTATCCGAGCGTATGAGATATAGCTCAGCGTCCTCTATAACTTCGGCGTCAGCGCCATGCTTTTTCTTTCCCTCTATTACTGATAGCTCTCCAAAGAACTGCCCGTCTAATAGTTTGGCAAAAACCTGCCTCCAGCCGTATGGGGTCTTTCGTATCTCACAACAGTTCTGAGTGTTTCTCACGGTTATCAGCATCTTTGTCTTTAGGTCTATCGGCAGCTTCCTGCTTATCTCAACTTCACCTGACCTGATCAGATACACACCCAACGTCGGCTCATTCTCCCTGAATACCGAATCGCCTCTGGAGAAATTTATTGGCTCCACCACCTGAGCAACCGACTGAAGCTCCGCCTCGTCAAGACCATCAAGCAACATCTGCCTCTTCAACTCGGCTAATACCGACACCGCGGCTCCTTCACTGACTGCGGCCCGACCATTGATAGCGGCCCGATTGAATGTTTGTATGCCTTTAAACGATACACGCACCTAGGTTAAGATAACGAAGCTGGAATTGTCAATGATTATTTTTTCTCGTGTGTCGATTGTTGCTGGATTTAGGGACTACGCGAGGC
>JADFYL010000079.1 GCA_015233045.1 Nitrospirota bacterium
CATGAAACATTACTAAACGAAGGAGGAATTTATAATGTCAGAGTTACCACAGAGACAGACCGACATAGGTCCGCCGCATTACAGCAAGTTTTTACACCCCGTAATTGCCAAAAATTATGGCAAATGGAAGTATCACGAGGTGCTGACCCCTGGGACGATGGTCCACGTTTCCGAGTCGGGAGAGAAGATCTATACGGTCAGGATAGCCTCGCCGAGGCTTTTGTCAACCGACACGATAAGGGAGTATTGTGAGATAGCCGAGAAACATTGCGGCGGCCATTTACGCTTCACGTCGAGGAATAATGTCGAGTTTTTCGCTGACGAGGAGAGCAAGGTTGCCCCGCTGGTAAAGGCCCTGGAGGCCAAAGGGTTTTTGTTAGGCGGAATCGGCCCGAGAATCAGTAATGTCGTCCACACGCAGGGCTGGGTTCACTGCCATTCGGCGGCGACCGACGCGTCAGGACTTGTGAAGGCGATAATGGACGACTGCAGCGAGTATTTTACAACCAAAGAGCTGCCAAACAAGGTGAGGATAGCCGTTGCGTGTTGTGTTAACATGTGCGGAGCGGTTCACTGTTCTGACATAGCCCTTGTCGGAGTCCACAAGACCCCGCCGAGGATTGACGATGTGAACGTGAAAAACGCCTGTGAGGTTCCATCAACGATAGCGTCGTGTCCGACAAGCGCGATAAGCCCCAATCCAGCAACCAAGAGCGTGAAGATAAAGCTTGAAAAGTGCATGTACTGCGGCAACTGTTACTCGGTATGCCCGGCGATGCCTATCTCCGATGCTAAAAACGACGGAATCGCGATAGTTGTTGGCGGCAAGGTTTCTAATCTCAGGTCAAACCCGACATTCTCGAAACTCGTTGTTCCCTGGATACCGAATAATCCACCGAGATGGCCGCAGGTTACCGACGCCATAAAGGTAATCCTGAAGGCCTACATTGCCGGCGCAAAGAAGCATGAGAGAGTCGGTGAGTGGATTGAGAGAATCGGCTGGGAGGGTTTCTTCAGAGAGACCGGATTTGAATTCAAGTATCAGCATATAGACGACTTTACCTTTGCCCGCGAGACGTTTAGAATGGCGGCAACGTTTAAGTGGACGTAGAAACATAGTGGGAAGGGGGAGATTTTAACCTCTCCCCCTTTTTTACTTGTACCCGACAAATCTTGTATAGAGGTGCTATATGGAAAAAGAGGAAGTAAAGAAGATAATATACGATTTGGTTGAGGCCTCAACCGGCAAGAAAAAACTGAAGCAGTCCGATATTTTAAAGAAAGTCTCTGCCGACCATGGCATAGAGAAAGACGAAGTGAAGGCTGCCCTTAGGGACCTGGTTGATGCCGGAACGTTGATATTTACCTATTTTGGTGGAAGTTTTATAGAAATCCCTCCCAAATAAGGCAGGAAGAAAAGCGTAGGGGCGAGGAGTCATTCGCCCCGTCACTTTTTACCTTACGGCTGTGCGCTACCCCGACCTCCCCCCTCCCCTCAAAAAAAAGAATAATAGACGATATGAGACCATGATAAAACCCAAACGTATATTAGACAAGCCCAGAGTGGTTATTGCGGGGCTAAGGGGCGGTGCAGGCAAGACGACCCTTTCGTTGGGGCTTTTGCGGTTGTGGAAAAATAAAGGCCGCCACGTCATACCGTTTAAAAAAGGTCCGGACTATATAGACGCCGCGTGGCTTTCAGGGGCCGCAAAGACACACTGCTATAATCTTGATTCATACATAATTGACGAAGGGAAGCTGGTCAATTCCCTTATCAGCCATTGCGCTGACTCCGACGGGGTATTGATAGAGGGGAACAGGGGATTGTTTGACGGTGTTGACGCTAAGGGCACGTTCAGCACAGCGGCGCTTGCGCGCCTGTGTGCATCGCCTGTAATATTGGTTGTGGATTGTGTTAAGACGGCGGCCACGGTGGGAGTTATAGTAAAGGGTATTGTGGAATTCTCCCGACAACTTATGATAAAGGGTGTTGTGTTAAATTATATCTCCAATGAGAGGCATGAAAGGGTCATCAGAGAGGCCGTAGAGACCTATGCCGGGGTGGCTGTCGTTGGGGTGCTGAAAAGAAGCGATATGCCTTTTCAGCAGGAGCGGCATATGGGCCTGATGAGTCTTGATGAGACCAGCGAGATAGATGCCGTGCTGCAGCGGATGGCCGTGGCCGTTGGAAGTTCTGTTGACGAAGGGCAAATCTGGCAAATTGCCAATAGCGCCCCGCCATTAGAGTATGACGCCCCTGAATCAGAGGACGCGTTATCTGCGTGGACATGCCCATCCACCGTTAAGATCGGAGTTGTACGGGACAGCGCGTTTCAGTTTTATTATCCTGAGAACATTGAAGCATTAGAGACACTTGGTGCTGAAATTGTGCAACTCAGCGCCCTTGGCAGCGATATGCCGGAGGAGCTTGACGCCCTTTATATCGGTGGTGGATTTCCAGAGACACACGCGCTGTGCCTGTCTGAGAATAAGCGGTTTTCGGACAAACTAAGGGAGTTGATAGAGGGTGGCTTGCCGGTATATGCGGAGTGCGGAGGGCTGATGTTCCTGGGCAGGGGTATTTTCTATAATGAGCGCTATTACCCGATGGTGGGCATATTCCCTGTGGACTTTGTTATGCACGAAAAACCGCAGGCACATGGTTATACCATAGTGGAGACGGTAGAGGAAGGCCCTTATTTCCCCAAAAATGTTATACTCAGGGGGCATGAATTTCACTACTCCAAGGCGGTGAACCTTGAGATGGAAAAACTGAGCTTCAGGTTTAAGATGAAGCGCGGCATGGGAATTATAGACGGCAGAGACGGTTTATCGTATAAGCGGGTGTTTGCCACATATACGCACTTACACGCTCTGGGGTCTGCCCAGTGGGCGGAGGGCCTTGTGCGGGCTGCCGCCGATTATAAAGACAGCCGGTAAGGGGGATTTTTTTATGGCAGAGCAATTTTTGAAGAAGCTAAAAAAATCTGATTATAATCTAGGCCAGGTAAAAAGGCAGGCAAAGGACTGGCTACGGGGTAGGGCATACGACGAGATAATCAAGGGCATTAAAAGGGACAAAAGATACCTCAGCGCCTTGTTATCATTATCATATGACAAGACATCGGAAATCTCGTGGCGGGCAATCCACCTCGCGGGCAAGGCAATCGGGCAAATAGCGGTTGACGACTTTGCGGGGGCAAGGGGCCAGATTCAGCGCCTCATCTGGAACGCGACCGACGAATCAGGCACAATACCGTGGACTGTACCTGAGATAATGGGTGAGGCTATAAGAGAAAACCCCAAGCCGTTTGAGGATATAGTGCCGATTATCGTAGGTTACTCACACTCTGAGACTGAAGATAATATATTTCTGGCGGGCGTGCTATATGCCCTTGGCAGGATAGGGGAGGTACACCCGCAGTATATCAGCGACCATGCAAAGGTTATAGTGAAAGAGGGTCATTCCCACAGGGACCCTGAGGTTATGGCAAACGCCATAGTAGCGGCAAAGAGGCTTAATATGCCGGGAATTCAACGTCCGCCCCTGCCGCAAACAGAGGAGAATGTACAGGTTTATTACGATGATAAACTAATGACAATAACCATAGGAGAACTGGAACTGTTGGTGAAAAATGGATAGACTAATAATTACAGGGGGCAAGCAACTCTCTGGTGCGGTAGAGATAAGCGGGGCAAAAAATGCCGCGCTGCCGCTGATGGCATCCACGATACTGTGCAAGGGAGAGACGGCGCTGTCTAACATACCGAAATTGAAAGACATTATGACAATGTCTGAGGTGCTGGCAAACATGGGCGCGGGTATAAGCGTTGAGGGCGGCTGTCTGCGAATAAACACCGATACCCTGATGAACAAAGAGGCCCCGTATGAGCTGGTGAAGACGATGAGGGCGTCGGTGTTGACGCTTGGGCCGATGGTAGCGCGTTTTGGGTGCGCGAAGGTATCACTGCCGGGGGGCTGTGCAATCGGGGCGCGCCCGATTAATCTGCATCTGATGGGACTTGAGAAGATGGGGGCGAAGATAACCCTGTCGCAGGGCTATGTAGTGGCAAAGGCGAAGAGGCTCAAAGGCGCTACAATCTACTGCGATATATCCACTGTAACCGGCACGGAGAATTTGATGATGGCCGCGGCGCTGGCAAAGGGCAGGACAATAATAGAAAATGCCGCCAGAGAACCGGAGGTTGAGGACCTTGCCAATTCGCTCATCAAAATGGGGGCAAAGATTTCTGGTGCTGGCTCAACCGTCATCGAAATCGAAGGCGTTGATGAGCTGAGCCCCATTGACTATACAATCATCCCCGACAGAATCGAAACCGGCACATTTATAACGATAGCCGGCATCACAGGCAGCAATATTTTAATAAAGAACTCACGCTACGACCACATAACGGCCATAGCGGAGAAACTCAGAGAAACCGGAATAATTATAACAGAAGAGGGAGACGCCCTGAGGGTAATCGGCCCCCCAATTGGCACACTCCAACCGGCAGACGTTAGGACAATGCCGTTTCCCGGCTTCCCGACAGACATGCAGGCACAGTTTATCGCCCTTACATCTATGGCCGCAGGCACGAGTATTGTGAGAGAGACGATATTTGAAAACAGATACATGCACGTAGCCGAACTAAAACGCATGGGGGCAAACATAGAAATAGAGGACAACATAGCCACGGTACGCGGCGTACAAAGGCTGCTCGGCGCCCCCGTGATGGCCACTGATTTACGGGCAAGCGCATCGTTGGTCGTAGCGGCCCTTGCCGCTGAGGGTGAGACGATTATAGACAGGATATACCATCTGGACAGGGGATACGAGAAAATTGAGGACAAAATCTCTAATCTCGGCGGTGACATCAGGCGCGTCAAGGGCGGCAGGGCATAATAAGTAATACCGCCATGCCCGAATTAAAGGACAAGTTAGAATTAAAAGACATCGTCCTTTTAGGGCGAACGTTTGACGAGTATTTCAGGGCGTTTAATCTTCAGGACATTGACCTGAGAAACGCGAAAATCCTTGATGCCGCCTCAGGAGTAAGCTCTTTCTGCGCGGAGGCCGCGGGGCAGGGGGCCGATGTTACTGGTTCTGACAGGATATATTCACTTTCGGCGTCCACAATAGAATTGAAATGCGCGCAGGACCTTGAATTGGTAATGGCGCAAATGCCCGCCGTTGCACACCTTTACAATTGGGAATATTTTAAAGATGTAGAATCGTTAAAAGAGACAAGGCAACGGGCGTATAAGCTATTCGTGGGGGATTTTCAAAGGCAGGGTCACCGCCGCTACGTTGCCTGTGAATATCCTCATACAGACTTTTCCCACGATCAATTTACCATGACGCTTATCAGCCATTTCCTGTTTCTCTACGATGACCGTCTTGATTATGAATTTCATAGAGAGATGATAAAAGAGTGCATTAGGATAACCTCCAAAGAAATTCGAATCTTCCCGATTGTAAATCTGAAAGGCGAACAATCCCCATACGTAGAGAAAATACTAAACGATGAGGCCTTTTTCGATTGCACGAAAGATATACAAACAGTGGATTATAATTTTTTAAAGAATGGAAACAGGGTGCTCGTAATTTCCGTCTGATATTGAGCAACAAACATCCAATACTAAATAGTAAACATATGGGTATATTCTCGCCCTGTGACATAAAGAAACTCGCGTTGTTTACATTGTCCGGCCATTCATATTATAATCCTCACATAATAATCCTCATAAAGAGTGGAGGTATTGATGAGAAAGTTTCCTACAGCGGTGTTTCCACCCGCATTGTCATCTGCGCCTGTCTTGCTTGCGCCCATGTTCTTGTCATTGGTGACGCCATTCTTGTCATTGTTGTCATTCTTCTTGTTATTGGTGTCACCGGCTTTGGCTGATAATGCGCCCTCGAAGGAGAGCTGGATAGGGCAGATGGTGGTGGTTTTGCCGGGTGTTGTCTGTGCGGAGGGTCAATATTTCAGAAAATGTTTCAATCTTGACCGTGTTGGTTGCAATAGTGAGGCAGAGGGTGCCGTTAAGGCGTGCGCGGCGAAGTATGCCCCTGAAATGCCGACGGCCTTATCGCCAAAGGATGGCCAGCAATGGGGCAGTAAAATAAGCGAGTGTGCTTATGATGTGTTTGAATTGAGTCTTCAGAAGGCGGGGAAGAGGATTGACTCCGATGACTGTAAAGACCCGGCAAAATGGCAATGAAACCGACGCCACGCTGGATTTCAGGCGGTTTTGTATTGGCCATTCTATTGGTTTTATCTGTGCCGCCGGTGTCTGCGACCCCTGAATATGCGCAGAGCACCGGACTTCAATGCGCTGTTTGCCATATAAACCCGGCAGGAGGCGGGAAGCTTACCGCAGAAGGCGAAAAATTTCTGCAGACCAATGGCTTGTTCAGACAGCCAATGGACCAGAAGCGCGTAATTCGGCTGATTGTTGGATACCTGCACCTGGTAACCGCCATAGCATGGTTTGGGACTATTATATACGTCCACCTCTTGCTAAAACCCGCGTATGCCGCCAAGGGGCTTCCACGCGGGGAATTAGCCCTCGGATGGATTTCCATGACAGTCCTTGCCATAACCGGCACATTGCTTACAGTATCGAGGATTTCGTCTTTCAGGGCATTTTACCAGAGCAGGTTTGGAGTTTTGCTGGCTATAAAGATAATCCTCTTCATTGTAATGGCGGCAACGGCAGCCGTTGTTACTTTTGTAATCGGCCCAAGGCTCAAGCGGAGAAAATCATCTGCCACTCAGGCCATCAAGCCGGAGATGGACATTGAAGAGGTTTCACGCATGGATGGTTCGGAAACCAGCCCTACCGCGTGCATCATATATAAGAACAACATATACGATGTTACTAGAAGTAAACTCTGGAAAGGCGGCAGACACATGAATAAACATCTTGCGGGGGGCGACCTCACGGACGCCTTAAAGTTGGCCCCCCACGGCGAAGACAAGGTCACGGCCATGCCGCTCGTTGGAAAACTGGTCAACAAAACAGACACCATAACTACCAAGCCGATGTATGAGAGGGTTTTTTATATATTTGCGTACATGAATCTTGTATTTGTGTTTTTAATAACAGCCTTAATTGCCTTATGGCGCTGGTGGTAGTGTTGCCGGCTTGGCCAAAAAAAACTTTCACAGCAATAATTCCACTTTGCTGTGACACACCGTAATAATTTACTTGACATTAACACCTGCGTTTGATTTAAATAAGACAGGTCCGACAGGCGTATATGGTTGCGGTAGTTAGTGCTTATACAGTGCCGCCGCCCGTGCTGTTGGGACGAGGCAGCCGGTATATTACATACCCTCTAAATAACTAAAAGCGAGGTAGACGAAATGAAACGTATCGTAGTAATTGGAGGCGGGAGTGGGGGAGTGATGTTTTCCAATCGTATGAGAAACGCATTCACGCCGGATGAGGTGGAGATTACGGTCATTGAAAGAAGCGAGAAGCATTTTTACCAGCCGGCCTTCACGCTGGTAGTCTTCGACCTGGACGACCCGGTAAATCTTATGAGGCCGGTAAAGGACCTGTTCTTTGATGGAATCAGCCTCATACACGACGAGGCCACAAAGATTGACGCCGCAAATAACAAGGTATCCACGGTCAAGAGCGGGGATATATCGTATGATTATCTGGTCATAGCAACTGGTGCCAAGCTGATTTTCGACGAAGAGCCTGAGGGTTTGAAAGAGGGTCTTGACAAGGGGTCTAACGTATTTACTTTCTATAAACTCGACGGGGCAATAAAACTTCGCGACGCGCTGAAGAGTCTTGACGGCGGCACGATTGTCGCGTCCGTGTGTTCGATGCCTATAAAGTGCCCGGCTGCTCCAATGAAGTTCATCATGATGGCCGAGGATATGATGAGACAGCGGGGCATAAGGAATAAGTTCAAATTTGTGTTTACGACGCCGATGCCGGCGGTATTCAGCAGGGAGCCGTATGCGTCGAAGCTGAATTCTATATTTGCGTCGAGGGGGATTGAGACGGTGGCGAACTTCAACCCCTCTGAGGTGGATTACGAAAAGGGTGTCTTAAAGGATTTCGGGAAAAAGGAAGTGAGGTTTGACACACTCACGATAACTCCGCCGCACGGTGGTGAGGCGGTAATAGAGAATTCCGAAGGTGTGGGCGATGCCGCTGGCTGGGTAACGTGTGACAAACACCTGATGGTGAGCAAGAAATACAGCAATGTCTATGGCATAGGCGACGCGACGGACTTCCCTACATCCAAGACGGCCTCAGGCATAAGGAAGCAGGCAAAGGTACTGGTAGCGCGTCTTGCGGCGGATATTACTGGCATCCCCACGAAGGCCGCGTATGACGGTGAGATCATCTGTCCTATGCTGACAAGAAACAAACGCGTCATGTTTGCGCAATTCAATTATACTGATCCTATTTCGCCAGCAATTGAAAGTTATGCCAATTGGGTCCTCAAAGTCCACATGCTCAGGCCGCTTTACTGGAATCTCATGTTGAACGGGTTAGTTTAACCTGACGCGTTAGTTTAACCTATGAAAAACATTTTTGAGGAGTGAGAGATGGCAAAGAAGACAACACCGACAAATGGCACAGCCGCATCAGCGGGCGAACAGATGGCCATGCAGATGGATGAGCTATACGGGAAATATAAGATACTTGAGAATTTCGCTGGCGACGTCATGCCTGGCATAGAGAAGGCGATTAGGGAGATAAACTCGACCATAAACGACCTAAGGATAAGGTTTGAGAGGGACGAGACCCTTCAGCTCCTAAAGAGTATAGGTGACAACATACCGACTTTTGTCGAGTTATTAAAGGTCATGAAGGCCTTCAAGGGGTTTGCTGAGGATGTCTTCCCTGCCTCAGACAAGATGGTAAAGGAACTCACGCCGGCTATAAATACCCTTAGGTATGCCTACGAGAAAGACGAAACGTTGGACTTGTTGCAGAAAACCGGCGACAGCATCCCGATTTTTATCAAGCTGATAGACTTTTTGATGATTTTTGATAAGAGTGGCGACCTTGATTTTACGCTGAAGACCGCGTTTTCAAAAGAGACGGAATATATGATAAAGGGCATGGAGAAGTGCGCGGTTCGTACGATGCAGCAGCTCATAGAAAACCCTCTTAAGCCGGGATTGAAGAGTATATTCTCGGCCTTAAAGGACCCTGAGGTACAGAAGGGGTTTGTCCTGATGACCACCTTTGCGAGAAATATGCCTCAGTGCATGTTAGAGACTGTCGAGGAAAGCGGCGCAAAGATCAAAAAGAAGTAGAGACGGCAACTACCAGGCCTGATTCCAGCGAAAGCAGAAACCAGGCCTTTTTTTTAAAAAGTCTTTTAATACAGGTCAAGGAGGGTTACCCTCCTTGCGGGAGTTTGAGGGCGGCGCCCTCAATGTATTAAATCTCTATGGGTTTTATTCCCCGCCGCTTGCGGCGTAACTGACTGTTATTCCTCATATTGATACCCCGCTGCTTGCGGCGGGGAGTTTCATTTCAGTGTATGCCTTTTTCCTTAAGAAACGGGGAGTATTTCTTGTCGGTTCCCATGATATGTTTAGTCAGCCATTCCTTCAGGAAATTCAGCAGGGAGAGGTCAACCATAGCCTTTCCTTCTTTGAATTGTTTCTGAAAATCCAAGACCTTCTTTGTCAGTTCATCGTGCTCGTGTTTATGTGCATCTGCCCATGGATACGAGTACTTGTTCATCAACTTCTCTTCGGCGGCAAAATGGTATCTGGTATAATCTATCAATTCTCCTATTACCGGCTCGATTACGCTGTTGCCCTTTTTTGCTGATACGGCGTCAAAAAGGCCGTTGAGGAGTTTTACTATTTTCTTGTGATGGTCGTCAAACTCCCCAATCTGTACGCTGAGGCTGCTATTCCATGTTATTAGTGGCATAAAACCCTCCTTTCTTACATTTTAAAATCTTTCTCAAAAACGCTGAGACACGCCTCCACAACATCGGGGTCGTAGAGAACCCCCTTTTTATCTGAAATTTCCCCAAGTGCCATATCCAGGCCCAGGGAAGGGCGATATGGCCTGATTGACGACATAGCCTCCACAACATCTGCCACATTTAATACTCTTGCCTCCACGAGAATGTTCTTACCGTTAAGGCCAAGCGGGTAGCCGGAGCCGTTATATTTTTCGTGGTGCTGCAGTACAATATCTGCCAGAGGAAACGTAAAATCAATCTTTCTCAACAATTCATAGCCGACCATGGAGTGTGTTTTTATCAGGGCACGCTCAATCTCGGTTAGCCCTGCCGGCTTTACAAGTATCTCGGCTGGAATGCGCATCTTACCGATGTCATGGAGCATGGCGGCTATTTTAATTTTAAATATAATGTCCTCGGACAGGTGCATCTCTGCCACAATCGCCTCTGAAAGCCTGGCCACGCGACGCTCGTGGTTGGCTGTAAAAGAATCTATATCCGTAATGGTAAGAAGAGCGGCCTCGACCGCGCCCATGAGCATTCTCCTTGTTTTTTCATAGCGGTCTCTTAGTGGCGAGACATCTCTGACAGTGGCAAGTGTATACCGCTTATCATTATAGTTCACGGTAGAGACAGACAATTCAGCGGCAAATGTCTGCCCGTCTTTTCGCAGTGCGGCCATTTCCAAAGTCCTTCCCGCTATGGCCGCCTTCGCAAGGATAGCACTTGCATGGCTGCCACGGGGCGCCACCACCATAAGATCGTGTATGCACATCTGTGCCACCTCTTCCTCTGTGTAACCGAAGAGGCGTTGCGCGCTCTTGTTCCAAAAAAATATCTTGCCAGCGTCGTCCGCCATTATTATAGCATCTATCATAGAGGCGCTTATTTGCGTGAAAAGTTCATTATTTTTCAGCAGTTCGCCCTCTGTTTGTCTGCGCTTTAGCATGGTTAATATCTTATAAATCGAATCGAACAAATCATCCTTGTCTATTGGTTTTTTTACATAGGCGTCAACCCTGAGTTCGATGGCCTTTATCAGGTATGAAACATCGGTAAACGCGGACGTTATTATTACCGGGGTATCCGGTGAGATTTGCCTGATTTTTTTTGTCATCTCAATGCCGTCCATGAGTGGCATTTTAACGTCTGTAATGACAATCTCAGGTGTCTTGGCCATGAAAACCGACAGTCCCTCCACCCCGTCCATTGCGGTTAGTATCGTCTTAAAACGCCGCGTAAGAAATCTCAGGAGTCCCTCTCTCACCTTATCGTCGTCCTCGACGTACAGGATAGAGACATCAATTAAGGAGTGTCCGTCTCTTATATCTTCCCTATTTTCAGTCATTTTTAACGTTAATAATCACCGCCTGTTCGTCACAGCCCGGGAATTTGGGACAGCGGATGCAATCCCCCCATATTTTATGGGGCAGCAATGCCTTATCTATCTCAGCAAAGCCTAAGCGAATAAAAAACTCCTTGACATATGTCAGCGCGAACACCCGTCCTACTCCCATATTCAATGCCTCCGCCTTGCAGCAGTCAATAAGCCGACGGCCAATGCCCTGCTTTTGGTCTGCATCTCTTACGACCAGAGATTTTATCTCCGCCAAATCTTCCCACAGGACATGCAGTGCACACGCCGCAATGATCTCATCAGTCTCACAAACATAATAATCCCTCACATTCTCATACAGTTCGTTTAATGACCGCGGCAACATCAACCCATTGGAGGCATATTTGTTTATAAGTTTATGTACATGCGCGATGTCTGAACAAATCGCTTTTCTGATTTTCAACTGTCTCGTATCCCTTCAATATAGCGCGTTTGTTAATGGACAGAGCCTGAAGCATACACTCGGACACATCGCCTTCAATGGCGCTGAGCAGGTCTTCCTTTTCCAATATGCCTGTAATGGCCGCCGCCGCCCCAAGCATTATCATATTTGCCGCTTTGGTGTTGCCAAGTTCTCTGGCCATGGCGGTGACATTAATGCCAATGGCGCCGTTATACACACTGCTGTTGCAGGATATCAGCGATGAGTCATAAAGCAGATAGCCGTCTTTATTGAGGCGCGGAGTAAATTTTATTAAAGACGCCTCTGTAAACACCACGAGTATGTCCGCATATTTAAACACGGGCGAACCTATTCGTTCGTCGGAGATTACGACCGCGCAATTAGCCGTACCGCAGCGCATCTCGGCGCCATAGGAGGGGAACCAGGTTACCTCCTTGCCATCCATCATCGCGGCGCTGGCTATTACTTTTCCCATGAAAAGGATACCTTGGCCGCCAGAGCCTCCTATTAAAATCCTCTTCTCCATCGTTTGACTACCTGTACAAGTCTTTAATTATCCCATTTTTATAGACGGCCATCATCTCGTTTTTTATCCATTTCATAGAATCAGCCGGGGTGTAATGCCAGTCTGTTGGGCATGGTGACAGTATTTCAAGAAAACTAAACCCCTTATTTTCGATCTGGTTTTCAAAGACCTTCTTTATAAGCACCCTTGTGGCGAGGACATTTTTAATATCCTGTAGCGAGGTGCGCGCCACAAAGACCGCCCCGTCTATGGTTGCAATGAGTTCTGAGACCTTTAGCGGAAAGCCCTCGTTCTTGCTGGACTTGCCCTTAGGGGATGTGGTTGTCTGCTGTTTAAGGATCGTCGTAGGGGCCATCTGCCCGCCTGTCATGCCGTATGTGGCGTTATTGATAAAAAAAATCGAGAGATTATCACCCCTATTTGCGCAGTGAATTATCTCTGCCGTCCCGATTGCGGCCAAATCCCCGTCACCCTGATATGAGAACACTATGGAGTCCGGGTGAACCCTCTTAAGGGCGGTAGCGACGGCTGGGGGACGACCGTGGGCGCACTCTATGACATCGAAATTAAAATAATCGTAGGCGAACACAGCGCAGCCTACCGGGGCTATCCCTATGACACGCTCTCTGATGCCAAGCTCGTCTATGACCTCGGCTATCATCCTGTGTACGATGCTGTGCCCACATCCGGGACAAAACCGAAACGGCGTTTCCTTAAGGCTTTCTGGCCGTGTAAATATTTTTTTCATTCCCAAATCCTCAACCGCGCAAAACACGCTCAACCCGATTATAACATATTATTATTACGTTTAGCAGTTAATTTATAAAAATATGTGTGAGATGGCGTATTTGGGTGAAACTCGTCGGGCGTCCGGGAACTACGAAGCCATTGACTTCCTGTTGTGGGGATGGTAGGATAAGAGTATCAAATAGTAACTTAATCTAAAGCTATGAGACAAAGTTTATCGCAGACCAAAGTCAAGTCAAAGTGGGGGTAAGTATGGTGAAAATTATTATGGCCAGGTTTATGGGCGGTCAGATTGAACTTTTGGAAAAATCGGAAATCCCAGAGGGAGCAGAGCTAACGGTTACTTTTAAGGAAAAGGCGAAAGAAGAAATTGAACCACGGAAAGGAAAGTGGGCGCAACTAGCTGAAGAAATCAGCTCGCAAGGTAATTTAACGGGGAAATCTGAAGAAATTAATAAATTCGTTAAAGAGTTTAGGGATAATTTTAGCTTGTGAAGAAATATCTACTGGATACTAATATTATTTCTTATTTAGACGATCCACTTATAAATTTAAGTGCGGAGAGTGCTCAGATTTTTGGTAATGTAAAGAGTATGTATAAAGAAAATATCGGGATTGGCAGGAAGGAGCTGGATCGGCATAACATAGATTTTATCCTGGCGGCTTCAGCTATCACCAAAAAGGCTGTTATGGTGAGCAACGATAGTATTTTTGAAAAAATAAAGGGAATTTATCCTGATTTCCAATTTGAAAATTGGACGCAACTTTAAAAAACACGTATTGCCACCCCGCATAAGTTTATCAACCATACCGCGCCCCTCTTTTTTTAAGTGACCACCTCAGACAGCAAAAACATCAGCCATCTACGCCTGTATATAC
>JADFYL010000080.1 GCA_015233045.1 Nitrospirota bacterium
TAAGTCTAAATCTCGTTCGATTGTAAGTGTTTCCATGATTATATTCTACCTTCAATCTGACGGGTTTGTCTATGCCATATTTCCTGGGCGTGGGGATTCAGCCGACTCTGGCCGCTAATTTTCCTATCTCAATGCGTACGGCACGGGTCATAAACTCTGCGGCGGTCTTCATTGCCTCTTCATCGAAGTCAAAGTGCTGGCTGTGAAGGGGATATTGTTCATGTCCCTTTTTGCGCGCACCGAATCGTACGAAACACCCTGGTATTTTCTCAACAAAAAAGGCGAAGTCCTCCCCTCCCATGCTTGGCGTTGGGAGGATTACCACGTTATCGCCGCCAGTAACAGCCGTGGACGCCTCCTGTGCGGTCTCTAACTGTTCCGGGTGATTTATCAGCGGCGGGTAGCCTTCGTGAATCCTGACATCTATTGTCGCACCGTGCATAGACGCAAACGATGATGCGAGTGTCTTCAGCCTTTCAAATATCAACTGCCTTGTAACGTCATCAAGCGTCCTTATCGTTCCTCTTAATATGGCATGTTCTGCTATGACGTTGTTTACAGTGCCGCCTGTAATTTGGCCTATTGTGATAACGGCCGGTTTCAGGGGGTCAACGCTGCGCGAGACAATGGCCTGAATCTGCATTACCATCGAACAGGCGATGACAACCGCGTCTATGGCCTCGTGAGGGCGGGCGGCGTGGCCGCTTCGCCCGGTAATTTCCACATCAAAGCCGTTGGTGTAGGCGGTGTTTACGCCGGGCGTCAGGATAATCTTCCCCGCGTCGTAACGAGGGTCTATGTGGCCTGCGAATATGGCGTCTACACTGTCAAGAACGCCCTCTTCTATCATAGGCTTCGCCCCGCCTGAACCCTCTTCATTGGGTTGAAATATGAAAACGACACGGCCTTTTGGCGGGTCTTTCCTAAGAAGATATGCCGCCCCAAGGACAATAGCCACATGCCCATCATGCCCACAGGCGTGCATAACCCCGGCATTCTCCGATGCAAACGGCAGCCCCGTACACTCAGTAACAGGCAGGGCGTCCATATCGGCGCGCAGGGCAACCGTCGGCCCATGTGTACCAAGAACGCCGACTACTCCAGTTTGGGCAACGCCCGTCCTGAACTCAATGCCAAGTTCAGTAAGTTTGGCGGCAATCAGCGCCGCGGTCTTGTGCTCATTAAACCCAAGCTCCGGCTGCCTGTGCAGCTCCCGCCGAATCGCCCTCATCCAATTAAACAGGTCAGACATCATGCCCTCCGCAATACCTTCCTTTTAACCATATTTGCAATATAATCAACCTCTTCGCTTTTTAGTACATGTGCGGCGGCAAAATAAACCGCCGTGCATAATCCAATTATAAAGGTAAGGTACAGGGATTTCACAAGAACATGCCCTGAGCTGTCCCACTGTCTGAAATTCACCAGATACCATCCGACAACACCCATGGACAGAGAGGCCAGAAGCGTCTTCATAAACGACCACACAATGCCCCTGACGGCAATATGTTTGAGCTTCTTGTTAAGAAAATAAAACAGGATAAGAAAGTTTGCCGAAGACGACAGGGCATTGGCCAGTGCCAGGCCGGCAAACGACAGGTGCTGCATCAGAATTACACTAATGGTGATGTTTATGATAAGCGTGAAGGCGGCAGCCCTGACGGGTGTCTTCGTATCCTGCATGGAATAAAACGTCGAGGCCACGACACGCACGCCAACCATAGCCCAAATCCCCGCGCAATAACACAACAGGGCCGTCGTCGTGCCCCGCACTGCCTGATAATCGAAGTGCCCGTGCTGAAACAGGACGTTTACAATGGGTTCACTCAGCGAAATTAGTCCTATCATCGAAGGGATGGTAATCGAAAAGAGGAGTCTTAATGAGAATGTAAAATCCTTCGTGAGGTTGTCAAAATCCCCTCTGGCCGCATGTTCAGACAGCGACGGCAGGACGGCCATACCCATGGCCACTCCAAACACGCCTACCGGAAATTGAATCAGGCGCATGGCGTAATAGAGATATGTAATGCTGCCCGTAGGCAGATAAGACGCTAGTATGGTGCTGATAAATATGTTTAACTGCGAAACTGCCGTGCCTAATGTGGCTGGTAGGATTAGTAGGCCTATTTGTTTCAGTCCGGGGTGTCTGAAGTTAAAACTTGGTTTTAATGAGAACTCATTTTTATAAAAAGTGGGCACCTGTGAGGCAAACTGAAAAAATCCTCCAATAGTAACCCCGATGGCAACGGCGACTGAGCGGTCAGCTAAACCTAAATATAACGCGGCTATCGTAGAGATTATTCCGACATTAAACCACGCGGAGGCCATTGCCGGCACGAAAAATATCTTCCGCGAATTTAACGCGCCCATGACGATGGCCGAAATGCTTACAAAAAATAAAAAAGGAACCATTATACGGGCAAGAACGACGGTCTGGGTGAACTTTGCCGGATTAGAGGAAAACCCCGGGGCTATGAGATTCACTATTTGAGGGGCAAAAAGAATCCCTGCCAGGCAGACCAGTCCCGATAGGATGACGATAAACGTGAAGGCCACCCTGACTAACTCAGAGACGGCCGAATGTCCCTTAGTGGCGTTATATTGAGAGAGAACGGGGATTACACCGGATGACATCGAGCCTTCGGCAAACAGCTCCCTTAACAGGTTGGGCACCCTGAATGCCACAAAAAAGGAATCGGACAGTCCGCTGGCACCCAAAAACCTGGCTACGATCATGTCTCTGACGAAACCCAGCAGACGGCTTATCGTGGTGGCAGCGGTCATGGAAAGAGCTGACCTTGCTATGGCGCTTTTTTCAGTCACATCTCTCTGGCGGTCACACTTCTCTGGAAAAACCGACCACGTTTTTCAAGGTTCGCCTGGCGTCTTCAATTGACAGGCCGTCTTTGAGAAACCCCAGCGTGAGGGAAGTAAGTATCGCCCGCAGCATATCAACGAAGTTTACGTTATCCAGTTCAAGGGAATATAAGAACTCTGTACTTGTAAGGGTCTTTTTCAGCTCCAGGTCATCGGGTAGCCGCGCATGTATGAACCTGCTGTATGTCAGGACGGTCTGATTTGTGGCAAGCCAGTAAAACAGCGTATAGGTGTAATCTACATAGAAGTTAGTAGAATAGTCGTCCATGTTGAAGCTGGAGAGGGTTGTGATAACCTCCTCCCTCAGGTCTTTTCTATAATCCTCTATTGAATAGTTTACCTCACCGATTATGACCTGCAGAGGCGAAAACTTCCAATCCATATCTATCCGTCCTTAAGTGATGTCAGCCGCATCCTCAGGGTAGGTTATATTATAAGTCTTAGCCGTGTCAAGTGCTCGCCAGCACTTGTCGTACCAAATGGGAGTTGCGCGGCATGAATAAAACTAAGCAACCCTTAATTTAAATAATATTTTAATTTATTCACACTTATAGTTAATATATCAGCGCAATGACAATGACATGTGTTATCCATAAAAATTGCCTCGATGAGATATTCAGACATGCTCAGGAGGCATATCCAGAGGAATGCTGCGGAATTATAATAGATGGCAGTGGATGCCAGTTTGTACGCCGTTTTCAGAATATTCAGAACCTTCTTCACGAGGAAGACCCGCTGCGTTACCCATTTTCCGCCTCCATAGCCTACACGGTTGACAGGGCAGAGGCTGAGCGCGCCTTCACTTCAATAAAAGAAAACGGCCAAATCCTCACCGCATTCTATCACTCCCACCCAGACCACCCTGCCTTGTTCTCCGAGGAGGACAAGGCCGCGCAAACCGTCTTTGGAGAGCCGGAATTCCCCAATACCGCACAAATAGTCATTGCCCTGTGCGGGGGAGCCATAAGCGGCATAAAGTGCTTTAAATGGCAACCCATGACGAAAGAATTCAGCGAATGCCGCCTGAAGGTCGGGGTTATTGGCGATTGCAAAAGTTAACTATTTTTTTTCAGATTGACAAAAAAAGTATTGAAAATAATTATACACGTGTATTATAATAGGGGTGAGGATGTTGGACGGGTATGGTGTAAGACTGAAATGACGGAGGCCTGAGATGGCAACAGTAGATAGCGCGAGGGATTATAGTAAGCCAGACTTAAAGGGTTTATTCGGCGAGGAGTTAAGGAAAAACACCTCCATTCTATGCGTCGAAGACGAGGCTATTATATTAGAGGGCATGAGGATAGTCCTCAGGCGCAGATTTAGCAGCGTATACACGGCGACTAACGGGAAAGAGGGGTTTGCGATATTTGAAAATAATAAGGTTGACATAGTCATAACCGACATATTGATGCCAATAATGGACGGGCTTGAGATGGCCACAAAGATAAAGAAAATAAGCCCTGAAACACCCATCCTGATATTGTCCGCCCTCAACGAAGAGCCGTTTCTAAAGAAGGCGGCAGCCCTCGGCCTGTACGACTACATAGCCAAGCCCTACTGTGACGACGACTTTTTTGAAATCCTCTACAGGGCCGCATTTGAAGTGCATAAGCGAAAGAATAAGGTGTTTGCCGCTGCCGCGGAGACAGAGATTGCCGAGCTGTTGTAAGCCGGGAATCACCGTTTAAACATAATCTTTAGCGTAGTCAACCCGTCTTCGTAGGTTTTTGAAATATCGGCGTCGAGGCTGTCAAAGAGCGTGACCATTACCCTGTTAGAGCTTATTATCTCGGCCGTAAACCCAAGCAAGCCCCGCTTTCTCGCTATCAATGTGATATAGTTAAGTAGTTCCCTTCCGATTCCCTTCCCCTGATATGAGTCCCTGACGACAAAGGCGGCATCGGCAGCGTGCATGTCTGTGAGGATGGTGTATTGCCCCATACCAGCGATGAATTCCCGCGCACCCTCTTTTACTACCGCAACAAGCACCATTTTATTTACGTAATCCACGGAGATAAACTCCTGCAGCCTCTCGTGAGGCATATCCTTCCTAACGGAGATGAATCTCTTGTAGAGGGTATCATCAGAGAGGGAGTAGAAAAAATCCTTCAGGATAGGTTCGTCGGTTATTTTTACCGGCCTTAGAAGGATTTCGATATTGTTTTTGACGGTTATATAGATTTCGAGTTCTTCAGGATAGCGGACGCTGCCGCCATGAGTAAACGTCTGGTCCTTATAAATAAGATTTGCCTTTATTGCCTCTTCAATCAACTGCCCCCTGAAAGAAGGATGGGCGATGGAAATCAGCTCCATAGCCCGCTCCCTGATATTTTTCCCGTGCAGGCTGGCAATGCCGTATTCGGTTACGACATAGTGGACATCCCCTCTGTTTAGGGTAACCCCCGCGCCTTCGCGTAAAAAGGGTACGATTCTGGAGACTGTCATCAGCCCGCCGTCCGGGGCGGCTACCTCGGCGGTAGAGTCCATAGCAAGGATGGCCTTTCCACCTTTTGCCATCACCGCGCCGCGCACAAAATCCGCTTGTCCGCCTATGCCACTAAAAAAGGTCTTTCCAAGCGATTCGGCCGAGGACTGCCCTGTCAGGTCTATTTCAAGGGCGCTGTTTATGGCCGCCATGTTTTCGTGTGAGGCTATGGTCATTGGGTTATTGGTGTAGTCTATTGTGCGGAATTCGATAGAGGGGTTGTCGTGCATAAAGGCGTATGTGTCCTTTGTGCCCATGCAAAAAGACGCCACAGTTTTGCCGTGGTTTATGGTCTTTCTTGAATTGTCCACAGCCCCGCACTTTATCAACTCCACAAGGCCGTCTGACAGGAGTTCGGAGTGAATGCCGAGGTGTTTTTTTCCCTTTAGATTTGCGGCCACGGCGTTTGGGATATTGCCGTAGCCGACTTGCAGGGTGTCGCCGTCCTCAATAAGCCTTGAGACGTACTGGCCGATTTTTTGTGCCGCCTCCATATCTGTCTCAAACGTGTACTCAAGAAGTGGCTCGTCGTTTGATATGATAAAATTAACATCCCTGAGGTGTATGAAACCATCGCCGTGCACGCGCGGCATATTTGTATTGACCTGCGCTATGACTATTCTTGCTGTTTCCACCGCCGCCTTAACGATGTCAACGCCAATGCCGAGACTCATGTAGCCGTGCCTGTCCGGCGGGGATGTCTGAACGAGGGCAATGTCTATGGGCACTAATCTCTGGTAGAAAAGGCGCGGCACATGGGACAAAAACACCGGCGTGTAATCTGCAAGCCCGGTGTTTACGGCAGCTCGGGTGTCATGCCCCACGAAAAAAGAGTTATGCCGAAATGTATGCTTAAATTTCTCCTGCGTATACGCGGCAACACCCAATGTCCAGACATGCAGCACCTCGGCGTCGAAAAACGCCTTAGGATTATCCTCGACATATCTGATCATCGCACTGACAAGGTACTGCGGCTCGGCGCAGCCCGTACCGATAAAAATCCTGCCGCCTCGCCTGATATGCCCGAAGATATACTCCTCAGAGGCGAACTTCTCCACATACATGCTCTGAAGATTAAGGTCGGTTGACATTGACTGGGTTCAGCAACCGACTAGTAGTTCTCTTCTTTGATCTGAAAGTATGCCCTCGGATGGTCACACGCGGGACAGCTATCAGGGGCTTTCGTACCCTCTGCCACATAGCCGCAGTTCCTGCATACCCATTTCACTGGCTCCTTGCTGGTGAAGACTGTGTCGTCTTCAATGTTTTTCAGAAGTGCGAGGTACCTTTTTTCGTGCTGTTGCTCAACGGTGGCGATTGCCCTGAATGCTGCCGCGACGCTGTGAAACCCCTCATCTTCGGCAATCTTAGCTGCCTCAGGGTATAGTTTAGTGTGCTCTTCGTGTTCACCTTCGGCGGATGCCCTGAGATTTTCCTTTGTCGTGCCGATTATGCCGGCAGGATATGAGGCGGTAATCTCTACCATGCCGCCTTCGAGAAATCTAAAGAATTTCTTGGCGTGTACTTTTTCGTTTTCGGCTGTTTCAGTAAATATAGCGGCTATTTGTTCGTAGCCCTCTTTTTTTGCGACAGCGGCAAAGTATGAATAACGGTTCCTTGCCTGTGATTCCCCTGCGAATGAGGCCAGCAGGTTTTTCTCTGTCCGTGTTCCCTTGATTGATTTCCTTGTTTGTACGTTTGTTTCCATTTATATCCTCCTTGATTACTCCCTAAGGGCAAAAGTGGTTAACGGTAAGGGAGAAATACGGAGAAAACCGCGCCTTCTCCCTGTGTGCTTTTTGCTGTGATGGCGCCGCCGTGTTCCTCTATAATTTTTCTGCTTATAGAAAGCCCAAGTCCAGTGCCGCGCCCCATCTCCTTTGTCGAGAAGAACGGCTCAAATATCATCTTCAGCTTATCGGGGGGGATTCCCGAACCAGAATCGGCAACGTGTAAGACGGCAAACGGTTTGTCATCTTTGACAGCTTGCCCTGATGTGACCGTTATAGTTCCTTTGTAGTCAATGGAATCTATGGCGTTTGATATAAGATTATCAATGACCTGGCGCACCTGCCCCTTGTCTATGTGAATCGGCTCAATGGTGGGCAGTTCACTTTGCAGCTCAATGGATTTATTCTTGCAAATCTCTTCGTAATGCGTCAGAGAATCCCTTACGACATCGTTTAAATCATGAGTGGTGAGGCTGAGGGTTGCCCCTTTGGAATACGACAGGATGTCCCTCAGGATATTTTCCAGCCTGGTTGACTCGGCGCAGATGATCTCGGCGTATTCTTTTTCTTTCGTGTCATCGCAAATTCTCTTACGCAGACGTCTTGCGAAACCACCGAGGGCGGCCAACGGGTTTCTGATCTCGTGAGCCACGCTTGCCGATAGGCGTCCAAGCGCGGACAATTTTTCGGACTGCGTAAGCTGTTCCTGAAGGCTATGTTTTTCGGATTCCGCGCGATTACGGTCAATTATACCGGCCGTGGTATCGGCAACCGCGCGAAGAAAGGCCTCTTCCATCTCGTTTTTCTCGTGCCCGGCGTCAACGTATAAATTTATCACACCCAGCAGCCGCCCGCCTATCATAACCGGCACGCAGTAGTGCCCGTGGTTTAACATGCCGTCATACTGGACGTGGTGGCATTCATTTAACTTGTTTGCGAAGACGAGTTCGCGTTTTTGAGCGCACAAGCCGCACAGGCAATGCCCTAATGGGACTTTATTGCATACTTCTTTCAGATAATCCGATAGGCCGCGCTCGGTCTCCATGACAAGTGTTGCGGAGTCCTCGTCGTATAGAAATATTGAGCCTTTTGACTGTAACGAAAGCCATGGGATGGACAGTATCAGCTCCATGACGTGAGAAAGCTGTTCCTTCATTGATATGGGTTCTATGGAAATCCTCAGTACAGAGTTGATAACGCGCTGAATCTGGTAGTTGTTATTAATCTCTTCTTCCATGAGGGTGCGCTGAGCGATTTCGGCCTTAAGTTTTTCGTTTGAGAGTGTCAGCTCAGCGGTACGTCTTTCAATACGCCTTTGGAGGTCATCTTTGGATGATTGCAGGGCCTTTTTTGCCTTATCCATGTCGGTAATGTCGCGTGATATGCCGATTACGCCTATGATACGGCCGTCGCTGCTTGTCCAGGGGATTTTAGTTGCCGATACCCATACCTCCTGTCCATTTCTGCGGGTATGTCTTTCCACGTTTCCAATGACGGCGGTGCCGGTTTTCATGATATTTTCCTCGATAACGGCGGCGGCTCTGGCCTCGTCCTCCGGCATGAAGTCAAAGTCGGTCTTTCCAGTCATTTGTTTGAATGTGGTATTGGAGTGTGCCACCTTTGCCTTATTCAACAGGACAAATCTGCCCTTAGCGTCCTTGAAATAAATCGAATCGGGGATGTTATCCATCAGGGTCATAAGGGGTTCGTGTTTAAGGGCTATTGCCTTCAACTCGGAAAGCCGCACGGCGTGTTTGATTATTCCTCTGAGTTCAAAGATGTTTACAGGTTTTTTCAGAAATAGATCAACGCCTGCCTGAAAGAATCGTTCCGACTGTTCGCCTCCGTGCTGCCCTGTGAGGGCAATTAAAGTTGCCGCAGGGGAGTTGTTGATGGGCATTGTCCTTGTTTGGGCTGTCAACGCGTCGGGAAACTCTGTAAAAACCTCGTCGAGAATAACCAGTCCAGGCTTATTCTGAAGATAGATGTCCAATGCCTCGTCAATTGTGGTTGCGGCAAGCATCCGAAACGCATCGGAGCGCTCGCCTACGGCCTCCCCGGCACCGCAAATCGAGGCCATGACGGCGTCATCTGCGGTCAGCACTAAAATATCAATCTTTGGCACATGTATATATTAATTTTTACAGCCTAAATTGTCAACTTTTAAATTGACATTGTCATACATGTGCATTATTATAGGGAAAGAAACCGATGGCTGAAAAGATAATCATAGACGGTTACAACCTCATAGGCACTTACCACAATGACCTAAGGGCACAGAGGACGAAACTAATTCAGGATTTATCGGCATATGGAAGGCGCAAGGGGTTTCTTCATGATATGACGCTGGTATTTGACGGCATACGGGAGGGTTTTAACAAGACGCAGACGGTAATCGGCGGGTTAACTGTGATATATTCGGGGCGGGGAGAGAGCGCGGACGACGTGATAAAGGAAATCATAGCCCGTGCCGGGATGAAATGTATAGTAGTGAGTTCGGATAGGGCTATTGCGTCATTCGCATGGTCAAAGGATTGCACGCCGCTGAGGAGCGAGGATTTCAGCCACAAATTATATCCCGGAGTCACTACCGCTGACGCAGTGTACATAGAAGACGATGACGAGGATGAAAGACCGGCTGCGAAAAAGAAAGGCAATCCGCATGTGTTATCAAAGAAAGAGAAGATGATTAAACAGGCGCTTGACAAGCTCTGAGATATAATAAGCCGTGGAAAAAACATTTTACCGCAAGACGCCAACGGGGATAATATTAAACATACGCGTAATCCCGCGCTCCTCGAAGACCGAAATCTCCGGCGTATCGAACAACGAGCTGAAGATAAAACTAACCGCCCCGCCCGTAGAAGGCGAGGCAAACCGAATGCTGATAGACACGCTTCACAAGCACATAGCAAAGACCCAGGGAAAGATAAATAAAGTAAAGATAAAAAAGTCAGACATAACAATCCTGAAAGGCGAAGGCTCAAAGAGCAAGCAAGTTGAAATAAACGGCCTTGATGGGTTTGTTGTGTAGGAGAGTATCCATACCGCTGCTATCTGAACATGTTACCCGAATATGTCCTTTACGTCTATTATCAATCCTTCTATGACTTTCGATGTTACCACGCCTTCAAGTTCCGCGATTGAGTATTTCCTATATCTATCGTTTTCAATCGTTAATATTTCGACCATTTGTAACTCCGGTATGACTACCCAATACTCCGGCACCTTGTATTTTTCATAGATTGCCCGCTTGACCTCGGTATCCTTTTCATATCTGCCGGGTGATACTATCTCACATACCATATCCGGTACGCCGCATATCCAGTCCTGAAAGATACCCATATTCGCCTTTCTGATAAACAGTAAGTCCGGTTGGAGTCGGTTAACCCCTTCCTCAAAAATTACGTCAAGAGGGGATACGTATAATTCGCCTAAATCGCGTTTTTCTAAGTGAAGCAGTATCCTCCTTGTTATATTTATGACAATTCTCTGATGCCTTCCAAACGGACTGGGGCTTATGATCTCCTCTCCATTGATGATTTCCGTTAAGTCTAAGTCCCGTTCGATTGTCTGAATAGTGATAGCATATCATAGGTCTTGAAATTTTGTCGAACGCTGAAAAAAGGCATGGGCGAGGTTGGGTTTTATGACCTTAGGGATACGCAAACAGGTCGACATTATCCCCCCGCCACCGTCCCGTTTCTTGTCCCATTGCCGTGCGTTTATTGATATACCACATACTTGACGGATACCATCTGACTATAGCGCTGCGAAAATGTTCGACGAAAAATGCGAATATCTCCGCAGCTCATTAGTTTGACCTAGCCAAACATTGTTTGATTTCTGCCTTCGTCAATAATTTCTGGTCAGCAGTTCTACCACCTTTTTCTTGTGCGTCACGTGATAGGCCGTTTCAACCTCCTCGATGGTAAACTCACCATAAAGCTGCCTTATCTCGTCGACGTCGTTTATGGACATGATAAACTTGCCCTATATCGACAATAACAGGTCTCTTAATTTCATAAAGTCGTCCCTATGGAAGATACTCTTGCCGTAATAGTCCTCACATCCGTAGTACGGCGGGTCTACATAGAAAAACGTGTGCGGTCGGTCGTATTTCTCGATAAACTTTTGATACGGTAAATTCTCAAGGGTGCGGATGGCAGCGGGTTATCCCGTCCGGTGCTGATACACCGGTATCTTTTGGAGGTCAATCTCCTGCGGACTGCTGTCCGCTCTACATCGGTCTCTTACTCACTTCGTTACTCCTATCGCCATCATCTTAGGCCAGTAACCCGTAGGTATCTCCATGTCTGAGGCCGATTCTGTTTCGTATGTCGCGCCGATTGGATATGAGCTGTTAGATATATTGATTGCCTTGATTTTGCGGGAGATAAACGCGCCGGTCGACGTGTATTTGCAGTATGTGTATGACATGAGCCCCGCGTTGATTTGGCACGATACCCTTGATATTGAGTTGCCTGATGATGTGCCGTCGTGCACGGTGTATACGGCTACAATCTCCTGTGCCGTTACCGCTGAGGATTTTATATCAATAACAAATTTTGTCGTAGTCGTTGAAGAGCTTGAGCCGTCAAGGTTGTGATATATGGCATACTCGGTGTATTGATAGATGATAATCCGGTTATTTTTGCCGTCGGCGTTCGCCATGCCCTTAATATGTATGTCCCCTGTGCCGATTATTGATGAGTGCGATGCGCCCCCCGGCACTACGATAGCCCCACCGACTACGCTTGGGTGTCCCCAGTAGCCACAGTTGCCGCTCGTGGTTGGGAATGACCGATTAATCGCCTCGCAATCACTCGATACGCCACCTGAAAACCCTGACGGGCAGGTAGTGTCCCATGTCATTCGCTTTCACACGCCCAACTTTGGCTTTCGGAAACGAGCGTCCCCTCTGTGTTTATCGAAATCCCGTCGCCATAGTTGAAATTGCTTTCGGCTTTAATCGTTTTAACGGCGGTGAAGATGACCTCTGTGCCGATAGTTAATTCCTCTGTGTAAACAATCTGCTCTTTAGTCAAAGTTACCGTCCCCGTGGCGTGGAAAATATCAGTAATCACCCGTCCGACACCATAACTATTATGGCCGCCTATAAAACACTGCCCTACATCAAAACACACACCCCATTCTGTGCTGACTGATGTGAAATCTGCCGTATAATTATATGTACGCGAGGAAAAAGGGCTTATGACCTGCTGCCGTTTTTTACTTATAACAAGGGCTTCCGTGCTTGAAATTGCCACTACCGGATTAATTATTTTCCACTCGTAACCATCCTCTTCAGGGTTCGGGCTTGCTGTCTCATACTCCAAACCGATAAGTGCACTGCCTATGAGGGCACCTGCGGGATTTGTTTTATACTGGATTTCATATCTTGAGGGCGTTCTATTGGTCGGTGTCATTGTGTCGTCATAAAAAAGGCCTGCCGGAAACAATAGGATTTGGTGTATTTTGTAGTAGCAGGTCATGGTCAGATAGCTGTAATAAATCGTTATGGAATCTCCGTCAGATATTGCCCCGCCGGATTTTACCTTAAAAATTCCCTGAGAGAAGTCGATGGTGTAGTCGCTATCTACTGTGTAACCCTTCGAGTCGTCCCATTTTTTCACTGTGAGTGCCTTAATGTTTTCGTGCAAGGCAATAGTCGTGCCTATGGCCGCGGTGATTGTTATCGTCGCGGTCTGGTTGTCGGCGGTTGTGAGGTAATTCGTCCTCGCGCTAAAGCAATACCCCATACCCTCTATCGGATTCCACGCCCGATTTGACCCCAACAGGCATGACCACGCATTAAACAATTCCACGGTCGCGCCCCACCGGCAATCAGAACCGTCGTCCTTTACATCCCAGTATTCGTAATATGTAAACTTATTCGGCAGCGTGGCCATACTGGCATTTTTATTTTCTGACCCCTGTATAACCAGCACAAGACCGTTGCCGCCCTTTGATATATTAGCCGTCACCGTCGGCTTTTTTGATAATGATAACGGCTTTTTTATCGTGTATTCGTAGGTGTAATATTTCATTTTGATAGGTAACCGTTTTATTTTGGTTCTGAACTTTAAAAGAGACGATATTTTTGTGGTCACGAAACTGTGATCGTGCTGACATAATGTATTTTGCAACGCTTGCAGTAGCCCCGACGGTGCTGGCCCCGCCCTTTAATATTAAGACTCTGTCGCCGATTTTCCAATCAACGAAATCGCTGCATTTTATCCAACACAAAACCCCTTTAAATGACACATACCAGTGCAGGCGTTTGTCTCCAATCCACTCGTCCTGCAGCGCGACAAGATAGCCGCCCGCCTGAATCGAAGACTGCGTCCATTTATAATCAATGTAGAGCGTCTGGCCAGCCCCGATGTCACGTTGTTTTTGGGGTAATTTAATACTGCCGTTAGCTGCGTCCACGGTGTAGTTGCGTCAATATACTGATACTCTACCCATATTGAGTCGTAATTAAACGCCTGTGAGCCAGCCTTGATAGACAGCTTGCCGGTTGCCGTGTCGATTGTATATTCATTTGTCGGCAGCTCTTTGTATTTGTTGATAGATAGCCATATTTTGACGTTTTGGACGTCCGGATATTGCA
>JADFYL010000187.1 GCA_015233045.1 Nitrospirota bacterium
CTTCCTGCCGCAGTTTCACCTCGGCTATGACGGCATTCCAAGAAGGTACTGGAAGCTGCCGTCACAGTACGCCGGAGAGATGAGAATTGCCGTAATATTCTCCTATATCACTATCGTAGGATTTCTCATGACCCTTTATAACTTCGTCCATTCGGCGATAAAGGGAGAGAAGGCACCGGCCAATCCGTGGAACTCGCTCTCGCTTGAGTGGCAGATTCCATCGCCGCCACCGTTTTATAATTTCGAGCAAATTCCCACAATCACCGATGGGCCTTATGAGTATGGCAAACCGGCGGATACAACCGTAAAAGCGCACTAAGCGCCCTGTTAAGCACGGTTAAACCCAATTGAACACCGAGGGGATTCCTTTTCAAAGGCAATCCCCTCTATAATCCCGCTAAGTTTTTCAGATTATACAGAGCGCGCCCGATGGAGGATAAAACTACTGTAGGAGCGTGCGCGCGTTGACAGGATGTCCCTCTATGGTTTAGCATATGGACATGGTAGCCAGAGATACCAGGGAGGCGCACTTTGAAGGCGCTAAGCTCACAATAATACTATAGGCGGCAATTATGAAATTACAGGATATGAAGAAAGTACTGGTAACGGGAGGGGCTGGGTTCATTGGCTTTCACCTGTGTAAGCGATTGGCTTCGCACGGGTTTGACGTAGTAACCGTTGATAATCTCAACGACTACTACGATGTTGCCATTAAACAAGCCAGGCTTCGGATTCTTGAAGGCGTAGGGAATTTCCGGTTCGTCAGGGTGGATATTTCAGACGGACCGGCCATGGAAAGGCTCTTTGCTGAGGAGAAATTCGATTATGTGGTAAATCTGGCCGCACAGGCGGGCGTCCGGTATTCTATAATAAATCCCCACGCCTATATTGAAAGCAACATAGTGGGCTTCGCCAATATACTGGAGGGCTGTCGGCACAATAACGTAAAACACCTCATCTTTGCCTCGTCGAGTTCGGTCTATGGGGCAAACACAAACATCCCTTTTTCTGTGCGGCACAATGTTGACCATCCCATGTCGCTTTACGCGGCTACAAAAAAATCAAACGAACTCCTTGCCCACACATATTGCAGCCTCTATGGGCTGCCCTGCACAGGGCTTAGATTTTTTACCGTTTACGGCCCGTGGGGACGCCCGGACATGGCCTTGTTCCTCTTCATAAAGGCCATCCTTGAGGACAGGCCAATTGATGTCTTTAACCACGGAGACATGCGGCGTGACTTTACCTATATTGACGACATAGTAGAGGGTGTTTTCAGATTGATTCAACGCATCCCAGAGGCTAATCCCGCGTGGGACGGCAAACACCCCGACCCATCTTCAAGCTATGCCCCATACAAACTCTACAACATCGGCAACAATAAACCCGTTGGCCTGTTGAATTTTATAGAAATAATTGAAGACACGCTTGGGCGAAAGTCGAGAAAAAACCTCCTGCCAATGCAGCAGGGCGATGTTGCCGAGACTTATGCCGACATAGAGGAACTCACAAAAGACACAGGCTTTACACCTTCTACACCGCTGGATGTTGGAATCAGAAACTTCGTCTCATGGTACAAGGAGTATTTTAATATCTCATAGTGTCGCTATTGCCGCGCCCGACGCCTGCTGGTGGCGGCTCTGGGAACAGAGGTTAGTGTTATCTCAGCCATGGAGATAATCTCCCCGCCAACGCTGACCTTTGCCCGGAAGACGTATAATGGTGGGAACTTCTTTGTCAGCTCAGACTCTATGATGAGGACATCGCCCGCCATCGCTGGTTTGACATGGTGCGCGTCGTTAATCATTGTCAGAAACGCCATCTCAATTTCCTCCGCCTCAAGGACAAGCCCTGAGGCCTGGGCCATTGCCTCTACAAGCAGCACGAATGGAAATGATTGCTGTCCATCGCCGCCCCAGTTAATGGCCTCTTCGCCACCTGTAACGGTCTTCAATGCCTTGATACGCTGCCCCTTGTCTATGGCCAGCACCTTCTCAATGAATATGAAGGGCGCGCCGTGCGGCAGCCGTTTAACTAGCTCTTCGTTGTTCATCTATGTATCCCACAATTGCGCCGACTGATGTAAAGATTTTCTCCGCGGTTTCCCTGTCTGTAATGTCAACGCCAAATTCTTTTTTTATACCCACGACAAGCTCCAGGACGTCAATGGAGTCCAACCCCAGCCCGCCAGGGCCAAATAGTGTCGTGTCCCTGTTAATTACTTCCTCCCCTACGGAGAGTTTTAACCTGCTGACAAGCAATCCCTTTAGTCTTTCAAATGTGTCTGACATGCGCTCTTATAA
>JADFYL010000081.1 GCA_015233045.1 Nitrospirota bacterium
GAGAGACGCTTCGGATGATGATAAATCAACCGTTGGAAGTAACCGGCATGGTGGGGAAGCTTGACGTTACGGCAAGCGTGCACGGCGGGGGCCCGGCCGGACAGGCAGGGGCAGTAAGACACGGCATATCCATAGCGCTTATCAACTCGGACTCAGACCTCAGGCCTAAGCTCAAGAAAGAGGGTCTGCTTACGCGAGACCCAAGAGAGAAGGAGCGTAAGAAGTACGGTCAAAAAGGCGCCAGAAAACGCTTCCAGTTCTCCAAGAGATAATACGCGCTTTGCACAGGCGAGGGAGCGCTGTAATTAAGCGGCTGATTTGCCACGGCGCGGTGGAGTGTGTTTATGATTAGGGCCGTTATTTGTGGGGCAAGCGGCTATGCTGGAAGCGAGCTTCTGAGAATACTCAGAGCGGCGCCTGATGTGGAAGTTGCCGCGGTTACGTCCGAGCAATCGGCCGGTGAGCCTGCTGAAAGGCTTTTAGCCCTCGTTGAGGGTAAAAGGTTCCGCTTTGAACCTCTCATAAGGGAGACGCTGCTCGAGAAGGGGGACGTATTTTTCCTTGCCTTGCCTCATTCGGCCTCTCAGGAAGCGGTGGAGTTTTTCCACAGCAATGGTAAAAAAGTGATTGACCTCTCCGCTGATTACCGGCTTAGGGATAAGGCTGTCTATGAGCGGTGGTACAAGACAGGCCATAAATTCCCCGATACATTAAAACACGCGGTTTACGGCCTTCCAGAGCTTTACCGCAGCGAAATCAAAAATGCGTCATTAATAGCGAATCCGGGCTGCTATCCTACGACGGCAATAATTGCCCTTTATCCCGCCCTGAAGCAGGGAATCATAACTAAGGAGCATATAGTTATTGACTCGAAGTCCGGCGTCTCCGGCGCGGGTAGGAAAAGCGATGTCGCGTATTCCTTTTGCGAAGTTTCCGACGGCTTTAAGGCCTATGGGATTGCCGCACACAGACACACACCGGAGATAGACCAGGAACTCTCCCGCATAGTCGGCAGTCCCGTCAAGGTAACCTTCACGCCCCATCTGTTGCCCGTTACGCGCGGCATGTTAAGCACCGTCTACGCGCCGCTAAAAGACAACACGGCCCTGGACGAAGTCCTTTCGATTTATAAAAATGCCTATAAAAACGAGCCCTTTGTTGATGTGCTGGACACTGGAAAATACCCTGATATAAGAAATGTCCGCGGCACGAACATGTGCCAGATAGGCGTTGCGGTTGCTGAAAACGGCACGCTTATCATAGTAAGCGCCATTGATAACCTCGTCAAGGGCGCCGCGGGGCAGGCAGTGCAGAACATGAACCTCATGTTTGGACTTCCTGAAACCGCGGGGTTGAACCTGCTGCCGGTAGTTCCCTGATTTCATCACGGGTGTCTTCTCTATGGGCGTTTCTGACATCGACTTATGCCATTCTCTTTTTTTTGTCATTCCTGCGGAAGCAGGAATCCAGGAAACCATCGGTCAGCGCTAAAAGTGTAGGCAATTTCTGCCTAATTTTTCTAATGAGATTGCCCTGTTTTACCCTTGACATCTTTAAACAAATCCTTTACACTAATAGTATGAGTCTGCTGCCCCGTTCGCGGCGCGCTGCCAGCGATGGTATCGTCCGAGCGCAAATCTCCACCGGTAGCGGGCTTTTCTATTTCTGTCAGGCTTGGTCATAGAACATCTTCCCATCATTCGTTTCTTTTATTGTTAATTTTACCCTATATAGCTTGTCGTTAATTTCTATATGCGTTTCTGTTAAGACAGCATTTTCCAACAGGTCAGGGATTGCTCTAACTGCTTCAATGTGATTAAGTGCGTCTTCTTTATTGCCACTTAATACTTTCCGTATCCCTTTGCCTGTAATCGTAACATCCCACCCCGTATCTTTATTAGTAAAAGATTTTCCCTCAATATTCTTTTTTGTCCATTCCCTTGCGCCCTCCTTCGCAGCCCATATTTTGTCACTGAATCGCCTATCATCAAGCCTAGTTACCTTCACGTCCGGTTTTGAATATAGCATTTCTGGTGCTACAGCTTCCCCCTGCTTCTATATGTATAGCGTCTAGTGTACAGCGTCCTTTAGTGTGTAGAGATTTCTCTCCACGATTTCTGTAATGACGATGTCGGGCTTTTCTTTTTCAATAATATCCGTATCGAATTCTCTTGTCCATACGTAGACGCTGCGCCGGAAATGTTCGGCGAAGAAGCTCAAAGGGTGCATGAAAAAGGAATCTCTGAAGACGATAGCTTTCGGCAGTCCGCTGTCGTTTACTTCTTTTACGATTAGGGGATTTTCCGGGTTTCGATAAGTGTTTATGTAGTCACCAGGTAAGGCGTCTCTGTTTTTGTATAAGCTCAACGGTTTAAAGTCCACCTTGTCGTCGGTATAAAGATCAGAAACAGATAGAAGCCTGTAAAGGTCGCCACCGCCTTTGACTGAATGGCTGACTTTGAATCCAGAAATATCCATGGGGACAAGCTGAGGGTAATTTTTTCTCAGCGTATTTATGATTTCCTGATAACCCCAAAATGCCCCATAGGAGTTCCAGTGGGTATCGGTCTTAAAATACAGCCTGCCTTTGTGTTTTGCATTTATAAGAGCGTCCCTTATGTCAATTATATTGAATGTCGAGTTGTCCATTAACCCGATAACCTGATCAATCCTTGTCATGTTGCCGACCTTATTAATATAATCAGGGAGATATTCCGGATAAATAGTTTCCTTATTTGGGGGAATGAGCAGGTAGTAGTTAATGCCTCTCTCATGGAGCCACCTTTGTCTGGCCAGAAGAACTCGTCTGATTTTTAATAGTTCATCCTGTGTAAAGGGCGCGTTGCCTCTATAGTCTTCAAGAGTCTTTAGGGCCGTCATGTATAGCCACCCATCGCGACCAAATATCACTTGGTCAGGGACAGGGGAGTTTTTTAAAAATGTTACCTTAAACCTGTTATTCCACCGTATTAACATATCTCTGAAGCCGAAATTATCTTCAAAGTATTGAGTGTATTGCTCGGGGAATTTGGCCAGATTTGCTATGGAGAGTCTGGGATTTGAAGCAAGCGTCCTCTGTTCGCTGATATTCACCTTATAGGTAATCATAAGGAAGGTGCTTAACAGCGGCAGGCTGATAAATATAAGGAATACCACAGAGATAGCTACGCCGGGCTTACAGTACAATTCCACCTGTGGAAAACGCACAAACCACAGAGCCGCAAGACATAATATAGCAAACATTATGGTGCACACATTCCACAGATAGTGTTTATCCACTGAGCGGACGAGGTCATCAAACGTACCGGCAATCTGCCAGTTTGTTAAAAAAGCCGGATATTTTTTCGGATAAACGTACAATGCCCCGCCGGAGATATTACGCCTTTCGACGTTATTAGGGGGAAACATACTGTAAATTTCCTCCGGGGACCACTTATACTCTTTAAATAATGTCTTCATGCGAATGCCTTTAATTGCCACATCAGCCTTGGCATCACCTAAAAGCAGACTTAACGCCGTAATTTTATGAATATCTTTTGGACATTTAAATTTTAAGACCTTAAACCCATCGCTGGCTTTAAGGAACGCCTCAACGGAGTTCTTCTCTGATATACCGTTTTCGTCGTGGAAGTAAACCCTTGGGGTGGTGTTTTCAGTGGATCTCATCTCAACAAATACCCTGATAATCAAATAGCTGTCAAGTTTCCTGAAGAACAAATATGCTGAGGAAAATGCCAGCAGCACGATAAGCAGCTTTAGCGCCAGGGCGCTGCAAAGGTACCTGGCAACGGCTGCCTTAATCTTAGTCCACGAGTTATTGTCAACAATCATAAGTGCTTATCGGTATTGGAAGTGCTTACTGCGCGGCAGTGAACTACCACCAGAGCCACCCCCTGTTAACTATATCACAGAGTGGCGACTGAGGGCAACCACATTAGCCGGAGTACTGAAGCCGCCAACGGGCGACAGATGGAAATTAATGAATAAAACATGGCGAAATTTACGGGGTGAAGGGGGGGTTACCCCCCCTTCGTCGTTAATCCTTTAGTATCAGGTTTTTAGCCAGGAAAGCGCGGCTGCGAGGTCGTTATGAAACACCTTATGGTTTTTCGACAATATGAAGGCTATTGAGGCAAGAAAGGCCGTTGCCGCGCCTGGCACTACGGTTGCACTTTTTTGCACCTTATCTCTTATCTTTGCGTCGAACGATTTCATCTCCATAGCCAGTTTCATAGAGGGGGAATCCATATTTAACGTATTGTAGAGGATTTTCGTACTCTGGGACTTGCTCAGAAGGTCTTCAATGCCAGTGGCGGCCTGTTTCACGATTTCCATGTCCATCTCTCCGGTATATTCCGCTATGATTATTCCATCCTGAAGCGTTACCTCAGCCGTACCTTTCATTGCTTCCCCTCCTTATTATCAATTGCGGCTTTCATATTCTTCTTAATTACCTCGGCCTCTAAATTGGCCGGGTTTGACGAGTAAACCATAATAGTGATTCTACGGTTTCTCGGGTCACTGGGATTGTCCTTAATCAGGGGTTCGGTTGCGGCGAACCCTGCCACTCTGGCTAAGTTGTTAGGGTCAATGCCGTCCTGTTCGAGTTCCCTTCGGGCGGCCGATGCCCTGTCGGTCGAGAGTTCCCAGTTCGTGTACTTATTGGTCGAATAACCGAGGGCGTCTGTGTGGCCTTCTATTGAGAGCTTTATGTCCTTCAATGTCAGAACATCTCCGGCTATTATCTTCATTATCCTCTTTGCGTCAGGCGTTAGTTCAGGACTTCCAAGGGCAAACATTGGCTTGCCCTCCTTGTCTATAATCTGGATTCTCACGCCACCGTTGACCACATCTATCAACACCTGCTCCTTTATTTCCGAACTTCTGTCGCCGATCTCTTTTTTCAGCTTCTCCCCCAGGTCTTTTTTCAGCTTTGCCATGAACTGTTCAGCAGCTATAGTCGGGCCGTCGGCAGAGGTGGCAGCCTTGATTTTCTCTTCCACATTAGCGATCTCTTTCTTAATGCCTTCTTTGATCTTTTCGAACTTTTCCGCATTGGCAGGCACAGCAAGCTTTATTTCCTGCTCTACGCCCGTCAGTTGTTGTTTTAGCTTATCAAGGAGCTGCTTTAGCTCTTCGGGGCTTTCATGAGGCGAGGCGTTTTCGACTTTCTCTTCTACCTCCCTTGGGGACGAGGAAACATTTGAGTCAACTACGTCTTTACCCTTTCCTATAAAGTACATTGACATGGCGCTGAACATACTCAAGTTCTTAAAATACGTGGAAAGCTGCAACTTTTTCGATGAGGAGGTCATATTGAGCAGCCACATCAGGAGGAAAAATGCCATCATTGCGGTAACAAAGTCTGCGTAAGCCACCTTCCACGAGCCACCGTGTCCGCCGCCATGGCCGCCCTTCTTCTTCCGCTTTATTATTATATTCTGTCCTTTCATTTTCTGACGGCGGCCTCAAGCTCCGCAAATGTCGGTCTTTCGTGCCCTGGGATTGCCCTCCTTCCCGACTCTACCGCTATCTGTGGTGCCGCCCCACCCACAAAGGCCACCAACGCCGTCTTTATTACATAAAATATAATTTCCCCCTCTTTCGCCTTTAACTCAAGATTTGTTGCCACAGGCCCGACAAATCCATAACACAACAACACGCCTAAAAAAGTTCCGACAAGGGCCGACCCTATGCTATGTCCCAACACAGTGGGAGGTTCGGAAATCTTTTCCATCGTCAACACCACGCCAAGCACCGCCGCAACTATACCAAAACCGGGCAAGGCATCCCCCATCTTCTGAATTGCCATAGCCGGCAGCATCTCCTCATGTGCATTGGCCTCAATGTCTATGTCCAGTAAATCAGCCAGCTCATGGGGCGGCATATTGGTCGTTATAATGACCTTTAAATTGTCGCAAATAAACCGCATCGCGTGATGGTTTGATATAACGCTCTTGTATTTTGAGAACATCGGGCTTTTCTCCGGCTCTTCCACATCCTGCTCAATAGATATAAGGCCCTCTTTTCTAACCTTAGAAAACACGATAAAGAGCAGCGACAACATCTCTAAATACTGCGCCTTTGTCGCTCCACCCTCTTTCATTATTGATGAAAGACTCGCAATGACACCCTTAACCACCTTCACTGGCGAGCCAACAATCAACGACCCGATTGCCGCTCCAAAGATTATCAGCAACTCAGGAGGATTTAACAGTATCGCCACGTTACCGTGCTCAATCAGGTAGCCCCCAAGTATGGCTCCGATCACTATTAACATACCTACTATTACTGTCATGCCAGACGCACCAACATAATATTATTTCCTTTCCGGGTCAACACCTTTCTCCTTGTAGAAATGGTCGCGTTGTTTTCTCAGAATCTCTCGTTGCCTGTTCAGGGTATACCGTATTATCTCGTCCTTTACGTCTTCCTCGACATTGACGAAATTAATAGATACCTCGCATTCACCGGTTTGAAGACATGCCGTCATAACAACATGCCCGTACACGATAAGGCCGACAGGGGGCGACGACGGCAGCAACATCTTTATTTCAACTGAATCTCCTTTCTTAAAATGGCTTTTGCAGCTCAGGCGTACCCCTGAGGCGCTTATGTTGACCGCTTTCTCTTCCGCGTTCATCAGCCCTTCTTTCTCCAGCGACAGCTTATCCAACACCAATCCCAGCTTCATGTCTATATCAAGGAGCATCTTCCAGAGCACCGGGCTTACGGTCTCGTCAGGGATGTCCACGGCATAGCTCCTCAAATTCGACATCTCCTTGCCAAACTCCGATATAATTTTTGATTTCTTATGAGTAGCCGCACCATCAACTTTCCTTACAACTATAGACAGACTATCGTCCACCCGAAAAAAATCACGCTGCTCAGTACCAAGCAGCCGCAAAAACACGAACCGGCTGTCTATGGATGAGACTTCCGTGAAGTAATCCACCGCCTCCGTCGATACCGTAACGTTCTGCCCTTTTCTGAAATATCCAGCGACCCCGCCCTCAGCGCTTAACACCACAGTATCCCCCTCTACCGAAAGTACAGAGGTCTCGTAACGCTCAACCTTTGGGACTAATTTGCACGTTACCGCTTCACCTTTTTTCAGCAACCAACTCTCCTCTAGTCTATCCGTACACGCCCATACATTAACAAAAGACTGGTTTGACTGTCAACACGTCCGGCCCCACAACTAAAACTATGACCGGCCACAGATGCAACGCACCATCAGGTGGTCTTATGTATCCAGTTTAGAAAGCCCTTTGCCATCCTATGTGTTAGGGTACCCTCTTTGATATATTTTTTAAGGAATGACCTGGTCTTTGAAGAGGTAGGCACGGCTGCGCCATAAGGCAGGGCAGCGCCATAATAGTCATATATAGCCTTGATAGCCTGCATCATTTCCTTGAGGTGGTCAACAGCGGGATAAATCTCAGGGCCGTAGACATATTTTATTGTATCAGTGATAAGCTCATAGCACTCCACATGCGCGCTTATGGGGTCATTGAGTATCGTATTACTGCCGTGAAGCCTGTATGAAAGCAGTTTTTCGCCTATCAGGAAATTGCATCCCTTTTCGTTATATTTCATTGCCCTGACCGCGAAATCATAATCAAGTATATATCTCAGATTATTAAACGGGCCGATATCGTTTGTTAAGCCGGACTTGAAAAAAAAGTTGGAGGTGCTTATTGTATAATTCCCTCCTAGTATGGCCTTCAGCGGGGATGAGGCCTGGAGGTAGCCATTTTTTAGTTTGGTGTACCACTTAATCCAATAGTGATTGGGGTCGTTTATCGGGTTTGAATGGCCGTCAATGAGCGTCAGGTCAGTTATTTGGAAAATATAACCGCCCTCTTTTGCCACACTCAACATCCTTTCGAGGCGTTTTACATTATATGCGTCATCGGAATTTATGATTGATACATAATCGCCCGCCGCCATAGCAACGCCGCGGTTAATGGTGGCATGTGAACCGCTGTTTTCCTGAGAATAGTATTTGATACGCGGGTCTTTGTATTTTTTTACGACAGCCTCGGTTGCGTCCTTTGAGCCGTCGTTTATTATAATAAACTCAAAATCGGTAAAGGTCTGGTTCAGAACGCTCTCTATGGCCTCACCCACGTAAAGCTCATGGTTATATGCCGGCATTACAACGGTTATCTCTGGTCTAGTCATCTACTTGCTGCCCACCTTAGCCCACCTTGCCTGAAAGAGCGGTATGCCAACAAAGAGCGGCATGCCCCTTTCGGATTTTTGCATCTGCGTGCACCTTTCTGATATAATCTCATTCATCAGTCTTTAACGAATTGAGTGTGAATTATAGAAAAGAATGTTCGTTTTGTCAAGACATTTTATCCATAAAAATTTATTATGGCGATTGTAAACCCCCTGACGATATTTAAGAGCCATGTAATAAGGCATCTGAAAAGGAAACTACGGCCTTTTTATAAGAAGGCTGCCCATTTGTTTTTTGGGAAGAGGGCATATCACGCGTGGATACTCACCAATGAACCGAACACTGCCGCCCTCACTGCCCAACGCACGCATAGATTTGACTATATGCCTTATTTCGCGGTTTTATGTGTCGTAAATCCTGAGTGTATTGAGCGTATTATTGCATCGCTTAGGGGGCAGACATACGTCAGGTGGCGTTTGTATTTGCTGTCTGGCTCTCCTAAAGACGCATCACTTGAAATCGAAGAAAACATCAGGTTCATTGACAGGGCTTTACCTCCGGATGAGATTATATCGTTGGTTGACGGTGATTTTATTGTGGCGATAGGGCAAAACACAATCCTTTGCCCATTCGCGCTATATGAAATAACCGCTTCGATGAATACCAATCCCGCGGGTAAACTATTTTATTCTGACGAGGACTCCATAATCGGCGGCAAACGGGCTTCCCCTCATTTTAAGCCGGACTGCTCGCCCGATACATTGAGGAGTTTTGACTATATTGGGACGTTTATGGTAATTACAAGGGAACTTTTTGTCTCAGAACTCCCTCTTTCGGTAGAAAGCAGGTATGCCCTGGCACTTAAATATGCTCAGGAGACGGGGGCGGTAGTTCACATTCGGAAGGTGTTATTCCATACAGTTGGTAAAGGGGAAGGCACGCCGCACGCCGCCGAAAAGAAAGCCCTATCTTGTCATCTGGCAAAGCTCGGCATCGCCGCTGAGGTACAAGAGCACCGCCCCGGACTGTTTAATGTTATATATAAAATACCGGACACCCCCCGCGTATCTATTATTATTCCAAACAAGGACAATGCCGAATTGCTGGCGAAGTGCGTTAAGTCTATTATATATAAGACAGCGGCCTATGATAACTATGAGATAGTGATTATAGAAAATGGCAGTGTAAGAAAGGACACCTTTACTCTTTATGATACGCTTAGGCGCGATGAGAGAGTAAGGATAATCAACTGGCAGGGGGAGTTTAACTATCCTAAGGTCAATAACTACGGAGCTATGTGCTCTGATGGGGCAGTTCTGCTGTTTTTAAATAACGATATAGAGGCGATAAACGCTGACTGGCTGGTAAACATGGTCCGGCACGCCGTGAGAAAAGACGTGGGCGCAGTCGGGGCCAAGTTGTACTATCCTGACGGCACTATCCAGCACGGTGGAATCGTGGTCGGTGTGGGGGGTGTTGCGGTAGAGTATCACAAGGGATTTGACGGCGGAGACGCGGGTTACTTTAACAGGCTTGCAATAGTGCATAATGTTGCCGCGGTTACAGGGGCATGCCTCATGCTCAGGCGGGAGTTATTTGACACGGTAAAAGGATTTGACGAGTCTTACGCGCTTGCCTATAATGATGTGGATTTATGTCTCAGGCTGATGGAGCTGGGGTACCCCACGGTATGGACGCCATTTTCGGAACTCGTACATCGCGAATCAAAGACGCGGGGATATGAAATCACACAGGCCCAAAGGCAAAGGTTGAATGATGAGTCTATGAGGTTCACAAAGAGATGGCGGCACATACTTGACGAAGGCGACCCGTATTATAACCCTAACCTGTCACGCGACAGAGGGGATTTCACTCTTGGCGGAAATCTCTCCAACGATTAATTCAATTGTCTCATCAAATATTGTGCCTCGCTATTTGATGGATTAATTGATAAAGCCTTTAACACGTAGGGTCGCGCCAATTGATTCTGTTTCAGGATAATATAAACAGAAGCAATCTCAATGTACGACTCTATGTGGTTCCTATTCAATTCAATATTTTTTATAAATTCCATAATTGCCTTATCATACAACTTGTTTTCTTTAAATAACAATCCTAAAATGAAATGCACCTGCAAATCGTCAGGATTATTACTGGCCACGAATAGGAACTCTGAAATAGCTTTATCTATATTGTTAGTCTTTATAAATAGGTTGCCGAGATTGACATGGGTTTTTTTGATATTATTATTAAGCTTCATGGCCTTTGTAAATTGTTCTAATGCCATATCATAATTATTCATATCAAGATATGTACATCCTAATTCATTATATGCATCTATAAGAGTATCACGATTATTACTGGAAGAACTATTAGATAGTGAAATTACTTTTTTAAATACCTCAACAGCCTTTTCATATGATGCTTTTTTTCTGTATGAAATACCAAGGTATAAATAAAATTGCTCTAATGTCTGGAATAATGCCTTACTTTTCGTATTTAATTTTATGGTGTTTTCGAATTCTTCTATTGCATAGTCGTAATCACCGTGATTTAAATAACTGAGTCCAAGTGTAAAATGTCCCTTTGCGCTCTCAGGATTCTTACTTATAACATCCTTCCATAGCGATATTTCGCTTTGCCAAACGCTATTTCTTTTATAGCTTACCATGGATAATGTTATTATCAATAGAATTAAACCCGTTAATACGGCCTTAGCAGCAAACTTACCATTCTTTTCTGCTATCGTAGTAATTATCGTCACAACAAACAGCATAAATCCTATTGAAGAGAAATATATCCAATGTTCAGCAATCAGATCATTAAATGGTATAAACGTTGAAGTTAATGATAGAAAAACAAAAAACCAATAAATACCGAGAGAGGAAAGTCTGAATATTTGCTTACCCTCTTTATATGACAGGAAGTAAATATATATTCCAAACAATATAACAGATAATAAAAATAAGAATGATGAAAATACATGTACATTAAAAAAGCTTGTATAAAAATGGTAATTGTAGATAAGTTTCTGATTTATAGGCAAAAGCAAAAGTCTTATATAAGTAACAATGACTCTAAACTGAGTAAAAAGATAATACTTGGGGGATGTAGTGTTCAATACCGTGGTTTCTACCGGTGTTGTGTCCCTTATTATGCCTAATTCTCCCAGTGTTCCCGGGGCTTTCAAATAAATTGAGATTGGAACAATTAACGTTATGATTAAAAATATAAGACAATTAACAGCCGCTTTTTTGTAGTTTCTATAAAATGATATATGTACCATGAATATCAGAAAAGGTAATAAAACAGCGATCTCTTTTGATTCTATGGCCAGAATTTCCGATAAAATAGAAATTATAAAACAAGTCCTCTTTTTAAATTTTGTATCTGACGTGAGCATTTTAATATATGTTATAAGAGACCACAGCATAAAAAAAGCCGCTAACAGGTCATACCGGTGCGAAATATAGGTAACAGACTGTGTCTGAATTGGATGCACTACAAATAAGCCCGCAGTGAGCAATGCGTTTAATTGTGGTGTAAAAATATAATTATTAGGTTTATAATCTTGGAAAAAAGGAGATTTATATATCAATAGAATTAAGAAATAGACAAGAATGGCGTTTATTATATGGATGCCTGTATTTACAACATGATACCCGATGACATTTAATCCACCGAAGCGATAATTTATATTAAAACTTAAAACCCCAATAACTCTGCTTCTGAGAATTATATCCGTACTTCTAATCGTATTTATAATCAGCGACGGGTCTTTTACTGAAGGATTGTCGCGGATATTGGTAAAATCATCATATACGAAAGGAACATGATAAGTATTTGAATAAACTAACACACTTAATATAGCTATGATTATTATATATAAGACATTTTTCATAATAGCCCACATGTCTGCCGAAGACATGGTGTGTATTATAGCAAATCTAAACTATAAAGTGCTTAAACTAAACTGTTTATTCATGGCAAACGCATTAGAAAATTGCAGTAGAAATTTCCTAAGGATTAAAGACGAAGGGGAGTAACTCCCCTTCACCCCGTAAATCCCGCACCGCTGACCTGACACCTATAATTATCTATAAATTACTTCTTGCAAAAAACCTGCAAAAAAGGCAATAATAAGTCATGTATTGCTTGCAGGGGCAAATAACGTGAAGCGCGCGGTGAAGCATACGCCACCCGTGAAGAAAAAATCCCATACCCCGCAAACCTGAGCCAATGTCAAAATGGATGTGGATTATCGCCGGGCCTAACGGAGCTGGAAAATCCAGCTTTGCCGGAGATTTTCTCGGAAGTCTCGGTCACAGGAACCTCGTAAAACTCATCGCAGACGAACGCACCATTGAGTTGCGTAAGAAATTTCCGGCGGCATTACAAGACGATCTCAACTTGAAGGCTGCAATTGAAATAGACAAGGAAATAGAGGACTGCATCAAGTCCGCTGCCAGCTTCGTTGTTGAGACGGTTCTATCATCTCCAAAATATCGGGACGATGTTCTCACCGCATAAGAAAAGGGTTTTAAGTTCGGCCTGATTTACGTCTCAATCTATCCGCCTGACCTTTCGCCGCCGCGCGTCAGTGAACGCGCGGCAAAGGGCGGGCATAATGTTGATGCGGAAAAAGCAATCAAACGACACCGCAAGTCCCATGAACAATTAAGCTGGTTCGCGCCTCAAGCCGATCTCTTCATGGCTTTTGATAATAGCTTAAAACAAAACCCTGCCTTGCTGGTCTCCCGCGCCGACAATGAGCCGATTAAATATATAGCTCGCGGTATAAATCCCGCCGTTGATCGCGCCCTTGCGGACATGATGCCGAAGTCACCGTTCCCTAAACTTAAACCGTCTTGAAAAAGCCCTGTAAGATGTTTGCGCTCGCTCACAGCCTGTTGCCAACTTTTCCTGCGCCTTGCTTCGCCACAAAAGCACGTAGCACGCTGTTCATGTAAGTTTGG
>JADFYL010000188.1 GCA_015233045.1 Nitrospirota bacterium
CAAGCAAAGTGGTTGACAGGGTAAACCCGCCAAACATCCCCACTACGTCAAAAAAAGTTGTAAGGGCCGGCTGCATTAACATCATCGCTATGAGTTTAGGCACCACAAGAAACCTCACGGGATGGATTCCCATGCTGAGCAGGGCGTCCACTTCCTCCTGCGCCTTCATTGAGCCTATCTCGGCGGCAAAGGCCGACCCACTTCGCCCGGCAATGATTATGGCCGTGATTATCGGGCCAAGCTCTCTGGTTATCGCAACGCCCACCAAGTCGGCCACATATATCATGGCGCCGAATTTCTTTAACTGGTAGGCCGATTGAAGCGCCAATATAGCCCCGACGAAAAACGCTATTACGACCACCACAGTCACTGACTCATACCCTGTTTTTACCATCTCTTTAACTGTTGCGTGGAACCTCGGCGGTTTTCCCCTCAGTGGCGATACCAGTGTCCATTCGAAGACCTCATTTATCAGGACTGAGACCTTGTGCAGGCCTTTCAACGCTGCCAGGGCTTTTCTGCCGATGTAACCGAGTGAGGTTTCAACCTTTTGCGGCATCTTCTATGCTTCCGTAGATGTCAAAAACCTTGTCGAGTTTTGAAAAATTAAATATCTCCATCACCCTGTCTGGCACCTGGGCCATCTTCAATTTGCCATGGTAGGCGAGCATCTTCTTCAGTGCCTCCACAAATGTGGCAATGCCGGAGCTGTCTATGTATTTTACATCTTTAAGATTCACAATTACAGAGGTTACGTGTTTTTTCACCATGGCCAGCAGCGTATCCCTTAGCGCCGGGGAGGAGTACATATCTATCTCACCGGCAATGGAAACGACCATGTAATCTGGATGTTCAGCAGTATCAATTTTCATCTAAAATCCTCGCGGTCGCACTTCTATTTTGAAATGGCCGCCTCGTCTGTATTTTTATATCTTGTCAAAAGCAGTCTGTTACCAGTTCTCTTTTTCTTATCAAAGGCAACTATATGAAACGCCTTTTTTATAAAGTGGATTCCCAGTCCACCCGGCTTTACCTCGTCCAGTTCCCGAATCTTTATGTCCTCTAATCTGGCCTTACTGCCGGAGTCTTCGACTGTGACCTGAAAACTTTTCTGCGTGTCCTCGAATTTCACCGTGATTTTTCTCGTGCAGTCACACTTGTACGCGTATTTAATCACATTGGAACATGCCTCATCTACGGCGTGTTTTATATCCTCGGCCTCGGCGGCGCCCATACCACAAATCTCAGCCGCAAGCAGCGCGGCCGCCCGAACAACAGCCAGATACTTAGGATGTGACGGTATTGTTATAACTATCGGATTATCCATATATTCACATCACTGCCATTTCAACTCGACCAGCGTAATGTCGTCTGACATCTCAGCGCCATTGGAGAAATCCTGCACAAAATCAATAATGGCCTGAGCAAGCGTATCCTTTTCCCGATGTTCTTTTACAAACGAGACGAGGCACTCAAAGCCAAGCCTTTCGCCGTTGGTATTTTTCGCGTCAAACACACCGTCAGTGAGGACTAAGAGACTGTCTCCGCTTTTGAGCGTGAACTCTGAGGATGTGTATTCGTACTGTAATATGCCAAGTGGCGGGCCTGAGGGGACATCCATTACCTTTACGCCGGAGTTCGATACCCATAAAAATGGCGGATGCCCTGCCGCTGAGACGGTGAATTGCCCCGTTATAACGTTGACCACAAAGTAGGAGGCCGTCAGAAACATCCCCATTGGGCTGTTAGAAAGTCCCTCGTTGAGGCGGTTAAAAACTACCTCAGGGTGTTCTATCATCTTTGATTTATATCTGAAATCACTGATTATTTTGGCCATATACAACGCGGCTGAGATGCCCTTGCCGGAGACGTCTCCAACCAGCACTCCGATAGAGCCGCTTACTGGTTCAAGAAAATCGTAGATGTCGCCACCGATTTTCTCCGCCGGTATATTTGTGGCTGATACGTGGAGATTTCCCTTTTTGAAGGCGGGCGTCTCAGGCAGAAAACTCTTCTGGAGCACCGACGCGATTTCAAGCCCTTGCCGAAACTTTTCCATTTGCACGGCTTCGGTATAAAACCGCGAGTTCTCTATGGCGGCTGATATCTGGACACAGAAAGTCTGGAATATCCCCGCGTCGTAGTCTGAGAAATGGCCATTGTCCTTCGAGTTCATTACCATAGCGACACCCAAAAGCCCGCGCCGCCCAACCAGAGGCACGGCTATCAGGCTTTTAGTCT
>JADFYL010000082.1 GCA_015233045.1 Nitrospirota bacterium
GTGAAACTATCTCACACACCATATCCGGTACACCTCGTATCCAATCCTGAATGATGGCAGTGTTATTTTTCCTGATAAACAATATGTCAGGCTGGAGCCTGTTTAAGCCTTCCTCTAAGATTACGTCAAGTGGAGAGTAAAGCACATTACCTAAATCGTTTTTCTTGACATGGGACAGGACTGCCCACAGTATTCTTTGACTGATTATCTGATGTTTACTAAAAGGGCTTGGCGACACGACTTCCTCCCCGTTAATTATCTCTGTTAAGTCTAACTCCTGTTGCAGCGTAAGCGTCTCCATGATTATATTCTACCATCAGGCATACTGGTTTGTCTACGCGCGGGACAGCAACAATAGCATGAAAGGTGTCAGGTCTTAACGGGCTGTTGTCCACGCTGGATTTCTCCGAATTTGCAAAAAAGCCGTTAACAACGTTACTATAAACACGTTATTTTATACATCAGCGTGGGGAGGTGTTATTGAAACCGTTGCGAGGGCTTCACCGGGATATGTACCGGTACTGCGGGCCGTTGTTCGATGGCTTTTATGTCGCGATACAGTCAGACGGCCATGTGGTGTGTAGCTGCCGCGACGCATGGGATGTGCTTTCTTTAGGAAAGGTTCCCGATAACGGCCTCTATGATGTCTGGCATGGAGAGGCAGCGCAATCTATCAGAGAGATGTTCAGACAAAACACGCCGCCCAAGACCTGCCTGAGCTGCCCTTTTGTCGTCTCTACACATGATAAGGGCAGGCTCTACCGCCCGATTAACACCCCTTATATGATATTCTTAGAGACCAATGCAACCTGTAATCTGAGGTGCAAACGCTGTGACCGCAAAAAGATATTAGAGGCGCGTGAAATGCCGCACATGCCGATTGACCTCTTCAAAGAAATAATCAATGATTTAAACTCACTTGAGAATTTTAAGGCGCTAATCCTGCACAACTACGGCGAGCCATTCCTACATAAAGACATTTACGATATGCTCCTGTACACCAGACATAGCGCCCCTTTTATTAACACATATATCTCTACCAACGGCCTACTCATAGACAGCGAAGAGAAACAAAGGATAGTGGCCAACACGGTTGACCAGATAGTTTTCTCTATTGATGGCAGCTCCGAAGGCTCCTATATACAATACCGGCAGGGGGGGAATTTTGAGAAAGCCTTTAATAACATGGCCGCCCTCGCCGCACAAAAGAGGCAGGTGGCGTCAGATATTGATATCATATGGCGGTATCTGCTGTTTCGCTGGAACGACTCAGACGAGGAGATGCAGAGGGCTGTGCAATTAAGCGAAGCAGCGGGGGTCAGACTATTCTGGCACATAACGACTAATCCACCCGGTGACCAGTCCGCCAAATACACAGTGGATGACACAATTAACACGCCAAAGATTCAGGGCAGACTGTGGCTTGAGCCGCCCTTTGGCGTATTAAACGTCAAGAGAAATGACTGTGACCCGAAAAAGTGGGAGCAAATCGCAGCGTGCGGAGTGAGCGATTACTTCGCTCGCTATAAAAATGCAAATGCGCAGCCGAGTCCTCGGGCTGGTAGCATTGCAGGAAAAATTATCGCTATGCTTGGCTCCATATTAAACAAGAGGGGTTAGTTTAACCCCAAACTGTCGGCTTATCTGTCATGCCATCGCTTTTTGGCGTCTTCGTAAAAGAGGTCGAGCTCTTTACTCTGTGCCTCGGTGAGTTTCTTTTTCATTTCGGAGATAGCCGCCTCAATAATCCTTTCGGCCTCCGGCTGGTGCCTTTGTCTCAACTGTTTTAATTCTATGTGCGCCCTGTCCACAATAGGCTCTATATCCCGCAGTTGATCCCTCGTAAGATGTAGTTCACCCGATAGTTTCGATAAAATCAATCTCTTAAACGCCGGTGGCCCTTCGTGAAAGACTGCCTCCATCTTGTGTTTCGTGATAATACCGCCAATAACGGCACCCGCTAAGATTCCAGACAGAAATATCGCCAGGCACCCAGTGAAGACCTTCCAGTTTTTCATCTCTTAATACCTCCATAATCAAGTTTATAAGAACAACTGCAACGCGCTAATGCCGGATGGGTCATCAATAAACACCCCGAAGGCGGCGTAACCGCCGCCACTGCCAGAAAATACGGCGTACAGGGCTGCCGTCAGGGCGCACGCGGCCGTTGCGGCGGCAAAAGGCCAGATAAATCTTTGGAGTTCATCTGCCTTTGCGGCATGTACCGCTTTGACTCGCGCCATTACACTGTTATACCACTTTTCGTCTGGCAGTGTGACAGGGCGCTCTCTCTGGTGGCCCTCTCTGAGGGCTTCTTCTATTTTTATTATTATGTCATTGTTTTTTTTCATTGTATGCCCTCCTTTAGTTTATTAAAATCTATGTGGCCCAGTATTTTTTTTCTAAGTTTAGTCCTTGCCCTATGTGCCCTGACCTTTACATTAACCATGCTGAGATTAAGCATTTGAGCCGCCTCCTTAACGCTGTAACCCTCAAGATATATCAACGTGACGGCCATTCTTTCAACAGGGGCAAGCTCACTCATTGCCCAGTTAATAATTTCTACGGTTTCCCTTTGCGTCTGTGCATCCCTGAACCGCCCCACAGAGTCTTCATTTACAACCCTTTGGAACCATCGCTGGTGGTCCTCAGTCAATGAACTCATCGTAAGTTCCCGTCTTTTATAGTGCGTCCTCCAGTAGTCATAACAAGAGCGTACGGTAATGGTTCTGAGCCAATACTTAAACTGGCTCTTAGCGTTAAAAGATGAGAGGCCCTCAAAGGCATTGACAAACGCCTCCTGTGCGGCCTCGGATACGGCCTCCTGAGGTACATACGAAGCGGCGATTTTGAATACATACGCGCTGTATTTCCTGACGATGGCCTCAAACTCATCGGTGTCTCCGGCTATGACGCGTCCGATTACCTCGTTGTCTGAATCTGCGCTAAGCGTATCGGGCATTGTATTTGATCCATCCCTATTATACTTGAAGTTAATGTAAAAGGGGCAAGGGGTTTGCGCCTTGCCCCTCCATCTGAATAACTATCCGCCGTTATTGCTTATCCAAAGGTCAACGATGGAATGAATACTCTGCATTTTGCTCTTAACGCGCGCGTACATATCTGTTCTGAACTGAGTTGCCGCGGCCAACTGTTCAGCACTCAGGACGCCCTGAACTTGTGCGGCGACCTGTGCCCTTAGCACGGCGAGTTCCTCTTCGGCTGCGGCCGCTGTCTTTGCCGCCTGACGCACCTTGCTCTCATCATACGCCGTACTGTGGATGGCGTCGCACAGGTTTTTCTTTGCCTCTGCCACGGTTGCAACACTACTTCCCATTGTCTGGCGATAGGACTTCAGTATTGCGGCTATCTGCTGCTTCTGCGAATCGCTGAGTTTCAGTCCGAGCATGAATTTCAGAAACGGCGCTTCGATGTCGTCCGCGGCTCCGCCAGCCGCAAATCCATACGCCTTGTTAACGTTTAATCCTCCAACAAACACCGCGGCACATAGCGCTGCTAAGAGAGCTACCGCCAAAAACCTTTTACCGTTCTTACACATCATACGTACTTCCTCCTTTAATTTTATAATGGGAATCATCCAGTCAGGCTGGCCTTCTGTTCCCTTAACTACTAAGTCGCGCTTCAATTGCGAAAGGTTACACATTACTGGATATTGCTAAACTCAATAAGTTAAAATTGTAGAAATAATTTTTGGAGATAGAACCATGAAAAGGGTGTTGACTCTGGCGTTATTACTTGTTTTGCTGATGGCAGGAGCTGCCTCTGCCGAGGTTTATCTAAGCCGCTATGAGGCGGTGTTTGAGGCGGCTCAAAACAGCGCCAGGCAGTATGCCAACGTGCAGGTTGTGCTACGGATTACCTATGCGGCTGACCAGCCTCTGACAGGCGGTTTTAAGTTTGTCGGCCCGGGGAAGATTTCAAATGTCATGGTGGCCGATGGCGACGGCGGGCCTGTCGGCCTTACGGTGGAGCAGTTAAAAGAGACTAAGATAAGCTATGATTTCCCGCGTGTTACATCGGGAAGTAAGACAATCGTTATCACCTTCATCATGGAAGACGCCATTGAAGACAGACTGCTTTACAGCTCATTTGACTCCCAATGGGTTGGCAAATGGCAAATTCCCGTCAATAACGCGGTATATACGTTTATCTTTCCACCGGGGTTTGTTGACAACCAGATTGACACGAACTTCACGTCATTTAACAGGACGACGGCAGACGGCAGGCAGGCGATTCAAATAGTTCAGCCCCTGCTTGCCGAGACGGCGTTCAGCCTGAGAGTGAAACCTTCGTTTGGTGGACATTCATTTGGTTTTTTTGCGGTTATGCTGGGCGCGGCACTGTTTTTAGTCCTGTACATAGTTATTAATATCAGGCGTCTCCCTGATTGCTCACGGCTTGACACAAGGGAGCTTACCCCGGCAGAGGTCGGATTCTTAAAGAAGGGGATAAAACACTCCATTTGTGTGGCGGTATTTGACCTGCTCCAATTGGGGCGCTTAATAAAGACACCGCCAAACGAACTGCAATCCCTGAAAGCTGACGACACGCTCTACGCATATGAAACACTGCTCATGGGGTTTTTTAGTGGTCGGCGTACGCTGAAGCATTTATTCCGGGATGATGAGCCAAAGCAAGGGTACAAGAAAGAGATGCTTAATGCCCTGACATGGAAGGGGCTGCTGAAAGATGCCTCCGCGGCGAGGGCGGCGGCGGGAAGGGTTCAATCGGCCTCAGTGCTTGCCGCGATAATTATGGCCGCCGCATGGAAATTCTCAAGGGTGGACAGCCTCTATTTGGTGGTCTCTCTTGTTGCCCCTGTGGTCGGCGCCGCGGTGTCCGTGGTGTTGTATATGCGCCGTCCCAAGTCTGGAAGGGCCAGGTACGCGTTAGAAAAATGGGAGAAGACGGTGGAAGACCATTCGTTTGTCGTACGGGCGGGCAATCCTATTATTAGTTATGGGGTAGCGATTTTAGGGCTTCAAATCCTTGCGGGGACGGTTTTCGAAGGAGACTTAGGCTATGCTTCGTACGCGCGTGTATTACAGGGCGGCTCATCGTCGGGGTGTTCAGGCTGTGGCAGCAGTGACTCCTCAGGCAGCGGTGGTGGTGACGGTGGTGGTGGCAGCGGCGGCTGCGGTGGTTGCGGCGGTGGCGGAGGCGATTAGGCCATTCTGAGAATATCGGGATTTGACGACTATTTTTACCTTCAATGGCACATCACAAACCGCTGCAACTTACGATGCAGTCACTGCTATATGGGGGATAGTAAGCCTCAATCAGGCCGCGATGCCCTCATAAGCGTCATTGAAAAGTATGATGACTTCTTAAAACAAATGCGCCTAATGGGCAGGATACAGATTACCGGAGGTGAGCCGCTCATGTCAGAGGACTTGTTTGTCCTTCTTGAGGAGGCGCGAAAAAGGAAGATGCCCACGAGGATTCTATCCAACGGCACACTGCTGACGAGGGACAATGTCAGGATGTTGACAGAGGCCAACTGCAGGATTGTGCAAATATCTCTGGACGGGGATAAAGAAACACATAATGCCATAAGAGGGGAATTTGCCTACGAAAAGGCAATGGAAGGTGCGGCAATACTAAAAGAAGCAGGTATCGCCGTAACTATAATGATGACCCTGTCAGGGGCCAATCACACGCGGCTTAGATCTGTTTATGACGAGGCTATAGCCCTGAAGGTGGAGAGGTTTTCGTTTTCGAGGCTTGTCCCCATAGGAAGGGGGGCGTCTTATAACGGCGGCACGCTGTCTAAAGGCGAGGTGAAAGGCCTGTTTCATTTATGCCATAGGCTGAAGCTGGAAAATCGCGTGGAAATGCCGTTGAGAGACCCACTGTGGGGTCCATATTTAGGGCCGCGGGCGCGCCCCAGAGTTCTGAGCGGCTGCTCAATAGGATATAACGGCATTTGCATAGACAGCGATGGCTCAGTGTATCCATGCAGGAGGCTGCCAGTGTTATTAGGAAATATAATGGTTGATGATTTCGGGAAGCTCTGGGGACACGAGATATTAAATCACCTGAGAGACAGGGACGCACTCACAGGCAAGTGCGGAAAATGCCGCTACAGATGGCAGTGCGGCGGCTGCAGGGCAGTTGCCTATGCAATGAACGGGGATTACTTAGGGGAAGACCCGCAGTGTTTTGTATAGCAACTATTGACTTGACGGCCCATTATATGTGATCATATATGCCAATTGGAGATGCCGTTCAATAAAAAGGAGGATTCAGAGTTATGTTCAACGGTAAAAAAACTATTGTCGGGGTAATGCTTATCGTGTGCGGGCTGATAGCCGGGCTTGTTATCGCGTCAAACTTTAACATACAAAACCAGTCGTCGGCTCAGGCTAAAGAAGTCTCGCCCCAAAGCAGGGACGTACTGATACAACTAAGTAACGCAATGGCCGAAGTCGCTGATGTGGTCAAACCGTCGGTGGTCAATATCTCCACCCAAAAAACGGTAGATGCGAAGGATAACCAGATGGGCCGTTTCTTTGATGACCCCATGTTCAAGAAATTCTTCGGCGACGAATCCCCGTTCCACATGCCTAAGAAGTATGAGTCCAGGGCGCTCGGCTCAGGTGTTATCATAAAAGAAGACGGCTACATCGTCACCAATAGCCATGTCGTCAAAGATGTGGACGAGATAAAGGTCATCCTCGCTGACAAGACCGAATATAAGGGCAAAATAATTGGGGCTGACCCAAAGACCGATGTGGCGGTTATAAAGATTGACGCTCATAACTTGCCGGTAATCAAAATGGGCGACTCAAGCAAGATGAGAGTTGGTGAGATAGTCATAGCGGTTGGCAACCCCTTCGGCCTTAACCAGACCGTCACCATGGGCATTGTCAGCGCCGTGGGAAGGTCAGAGGTCGGTATTGCCGACTACGAAGATTTTATTCAAATTGACGCCCCAATCAATCCCGGGAACTCGGGCGGCGCCCTCGTTAATGCAAACGGCGAACTGGCCGGCATCAACACGGCTATATTTTCAACCAGCGGTGGTTATCAGGGCATAGGCTTTGCCATCCCAAGCAGCATGGTCAAAAACGTAATGGACAAACTCATTAAATCCGGCAAGGTAATTCGCGGCTGGCTGGGCGTAAATATTCAACCACTGACACCTGAACTAGCCAAATCCTTCGGACTTAAAGAGAAAGATGGCGTCCTGATTGCGGATATAGTTGAAGGCGGCCCTGCCGAAAAGGCCGGCATAAAACGCGGTGACCTCATCGTCTCCTTTGACGGCAAAGACGCCTCCAACACGAGGCAACTGCGAAATCTCGTTGCCAATACACCCCCGGGCGCGACTCTTGATCTCAAAGTTATCAGAGATGGGAAAGAAGTCGCGTTTAAACTAAAAGTAGGAGAACTCCCCGATATTAAACAAGCGGCGGCTGAGGTTCCATCGTCAACAGAATTCTCAAACAGACTCAAGGGAGTAAGCGTACAGGACTTAACGGCGTCTATTAGGGAGCGCTTTAACTTTCCCGCAAAAGTCTCCGGCGTTATCGTCACAAATATCGCCGACGACAGTGCCGCCTTTAATGTTCTCAAGCAAAGCGACATCATTCAGGAAGTCAATAGAAAGCGCGTCAATAATGTGAGAGAATATGATTCCATCGTCTCCGCCATCAAGGCAGAGGAAGATATTCTGTTGCTCGTCTATCGTGGAAGCGCCTATTCATATGTAACAATCACGGGTAATAAGAAATAGGACAACTATACGAGGGAGGCACAGGCTGTGCCTCCCTCGTATAGTGTTGTGTTGCCAGTTTTGCAGCTTTCGCCGTGTCCATGTAAGTGAAAGGGAGGTTTATGATGTACACATGTTTTGATATAGCCGATTATTTTCTTTCTAAGGCAGAAGACGATGAGGAGTTGCTATCAAATCTTAAGCTTCAGAAACTGATGTATTACGCTCAAGGATTATATCTTATTACCAATGGACAACCGCTCTTTAGCGAAAATATCGAGGCATGGACATATGGGCCTGTTGTCCCTGACCTTTATCACAAGCATAAGAACTACGGTGCCGGAGGAATTCCCGCTCCAACTGATTTCGACCATAATAAAATTAACAGACAAGATTGTGAATTTCTCAATGAAATATATGAAGTGTTCGGCCAGTACTCTGCTCTGCGTCTCAAAGAACTCTCTCACAGCGACATATGTTGGAAAAATGCTTATGATAAAGGCGCAAAAACGATTATCTCTCACGATGAAATGATCAAACATATGAAAAAATATCTGGTCTATGCCTAATCCTAAGACCATAAAAATCCCCTACAGGAAGGGCGGCCGTTTTGAGGTCAAGGATACAGAGGATATTGATTACACTAACAATAGCAAACCACTCTTCTCATTTCACTATATGAAGAGAGGGGCTAAGTTCTGTCTAAGTAAATGTGAAAAAAAGGAAAAATCATCTTTTGCAGATACTCTGCTAAATCTCTCCCAACTGACGTGGGAAGAAATTAGTAATAAACCCAAAGATGGCCTTGGATATGAGCGAATCTCTGTCAAGTCTCTGAAATCAACATTACCTTCATCAATTACAGAAGAGGTTGAAAAGGTCACGGTCTTTAGGTTTTCTGATTCTGGCCGCATGGCTGGCATTAGAGACTCGAATATCTTCCATATCATCTTTGTAGGGCGAAATCATGACTTGTATGACTAATGCCGCTCATGGTTGATACTTTCTTCAACAGACAATCAGGATAAGTAGCGGCAAATGATTCGGCTGCCATGTCTCTTGCAGTTACGTCTTTAAATACCCCAAAGACCGCGCTGCCACTGCCACTTAACATGGCCCCCACCGCGTTTTCTTTTAATAAGGCTTTTTCTATTTCATGAATTTTGGGAAATTTGTCTTTTAATATGTCCTCTATGTCGTTTTTCATAAGGGCACGTATACGCTCAAAATCGTATGACTCTAACGCGGCTGTAAGACCGTCTCTTAGCTCTGTGCGGGACGAGATGGGATTAAAGACCCTGCCATCGAATTGTCTGTATGCCCAGGCCGTAGATATCGAAAATGACGGCTTTACGAGTAATAGATTGATGGTGGAATTCACCTTGTGAGGTACTACTATCTCGCCCCTGCCCTCTGCAAAGGCAAACCCGCCGTGAATGAAAAATGGTACGTCAGAGCCTAACTTTGCCGCCATAGACGACAAGTCACTTATTGTAAAAATATTACCAAACAGCCTGTTAAGGCCAATTAACGTATGCGCGGCGTCTGAACTGCCGCCACCAAGCCCCGCCTCAGCCGGAATTTCCTTCTTTAATGTGATTCGCACCCGATTAGTCCGGGCCTTTAACTCCTCACGGTTAAAAAAGGCCGCCGCTGCCTTGTAGACGAGGTTTTCCGTTACTGGTATGGGTATGTCAGATACTAGCTCAAATGTGTCTGAAGGCTCAATAATAAGTGTGTCATACAACGATACGGCCTGCATTGCCGAGTAGATTTCGTGATACCCGTCTGCCCTCTTTCCTGTCACATGCAGAAACCAGTTTATCTTCGCCGGGGCTGACAAGGTAATCAATGAGGACTCACCGCTTGGTTTTATTTATTTTCTCCTCAACCCGTTCCTTCAGACCGCGCTCGTCTTTAAAAAACTTTATTGACTTCTGCCATGCCTGCACCGCCTTGTCCGGCATGTTGAGCTTGATGTATATATCGCCAAGGTGCTCATATATCACAGCATCATCCTTCATCAAAACAACTGCCCTTTCTACTTCCTTTAAGGCCTCGTTGTATAAACCCTTCTTAAAATACACCCACCCCAGGCTGTCTATGAAGGCACCACTGTCAGGTTTAAGCTCCAATGCCCGCTTGACCAGATCATTGGCTTCATCCAGATTTATCCCTTTCTCCGCATACGAATACCCAAGGTAATTCAACGTCTCGGAGTTCTTTGGATTTATCGCTATAGCCTTTTTTAATACCGCAACCATTTCGTCAAAATTATTCTCCTTTTCACATACAACAGCAAGGTCTAACAGGAGCTCATCGCTTTCAGGAAATTTGGCTATTCCACGTTTCAGCACCTCTGTTGCCCTGCCATAATCGCCTGCGCTTAAATACGTAATAGCGGGATATCTGAAAAAATCAGGCTTGCTGGTGTCATAACTCAATATTTCTTCATAATATTTTGCTGCCGAGTTAAAATCCTTCAATTCGTTGTTTATATAACCCAGCCTCAAAAATGCCTTTGTGTTTTCAGGGTCTATGTTGATTATCTGCTTTAACTCCTCAATGGCCTCTGGATATTTCTTCATGGCCTCGTAACATAAGGACAGGTAGTATCTTGACATGATGTTGCCGGGCACTGTGGATTTGACTATCATAAACTCCTCAATGGCCTTATTGTAGTCATCCGCGTCAAGATATAATTGCCCTATTTTAAAGTGTATCTCAAGATTTTCAGGAATTTCCTTGCTTAACTCCCTGAGTTCCTTGATCGCCTTGCCAAAGTCCTTGTCCTGTATATAGACACGGGAGAGCATATCGCGCGCCTTTACGTTTTGCGGGTTTATCTCAATGGCGCTTTTATAGAACTGTGCCGCCTTGTCAAGGTTTTTCTTCTTTTCCTCTATTATCCCCATATATACATAGGCGTTGTCCAGCGATGGGTCAACCTGTATCGCCTTCATTATATGTTTTTCGGCGTTTTCTGTATCGCCCATTTCAAGATATATAACACCTATGTAGTAGTTCCCCATGGTGTTGCCATCGTCACTATTGACATATATGTTTAACACCCTCAGCGCGTTAGTATAGTCCTTCTGAGATAAATACATGGCACCCAAAAATACGAATGCGGACATGTCAGTGGGCGCAAGGCGTATTACCTTTTCATATATCTCTACGGCTTCCTTGATTTTTTTCTGTGAGTTATAGAGTTCGCCAAGGAGTTTTAGTGCCAGCACGTATTCAGGATTCCCTTTGACAATCTCAGCGGCACTTTTTACAGCTTCCTCTATCTTGCCCTGTCTGACATAGATTTGGGCAATCTGTAATCTCAAATATGGAGAATTTGGGTCGTCCTTTAAGGCCAGCCGGTACTCCTTCATGGCCTTATCCCAATCGGCTTCAACCTCAGCGATGGCTCCAAGCATAAAGTGGTACTCCGACTCTTCGGCATCCGCACCTGCCGCCTTCGGAGCGGACGGCTTTTTCCCTTCACCGGCAACCTGCCGGGATTCCTTTGTCTCTGGTTTTGCTTTGGTTGTTATTTTTGGTTTCGTATCGGGTTTTGCTTTGGGCTCCGCTTTGGAGGTCTTTGCGGCCTCTGCCACGGTTTGGTTATCGGTTGCCATTGCAGTGTGGGCAACCGGCTCGGCCAGCGACGCGGGTGCCGCGCTCGCCCGCGTCTCAGCCTGGCTGCCCTTTGCCCCAAAGGCACACCCCGACTGAACAACAACCATCGCGGCTAATATACAGTAGGCCGTTATTACAAAAAAAACTTTCATCTCACTCATCTTGCCGTTCATGGTGAAAGGGGGGCACTTAACCCCCCTCAACCGGATTCCTCTTAACATGAACCCTTACACTTACACGTCAAAGCTGCCTTCCTCGTCAGTTTCCTTATGGTCATATTTCCACCTCCTGTTATGTTTTAATCTCTCACAGGGTGTCAACCACTCACCCCTACGGCTTTACACTTGCCCTATCTGAAATTATAACATAGATGTCAATATAAAATGGAGTGGCATTTAAATAAATCTTTCCCAAATGGGTCACCAAGGGCTGCCGCCCTGTATCTGCAACCACCTCTGCATGTCTCTATCTCCGCGCAGTCACACTTAAGTTTGCTGAGGGGCAGTGGCTCAATCCGGCTCCAGCAGTACTGAAGACCGTCCTCTGCCGCACCTGCCAGTGTTTCGGCGTAGTACAGGCATTTAGAGGCGGCTCCGTCTGCGGATATGGACATCAGATGTGCCCCGCATGCCCATCCCCCCTCATCGCTACCGCCATGAATGCCGCCGCCATGGGAAAAACCATATGATAAAAGTTTACCAGCCGTTTCAGGCGGCAAGCACAGAGATTTGTTTCTCAGCAGACTGCCCTTTTGCACCGGCACATCCACAGTCCAGTCCTTTATGTTCATATTGGTGAACATCTTTTCCATCGCGGCGAACTCTCCCATATTTTCTGAATGTATCGTTGTGGCCACAGACACATCGAATCCCGCCTCCTGCGCCCGTTTGATAGCATGAATTGCCTTATTGTATTGGCCCTTGCCACGCACGGCGTCGTGGCCAGCGGCAAGCCCATCTATGCTTATCTGTATCTCGTCTACGTTCAGGCCTTTTAGCAGCTCATCGGTCAACAGTATACCGTTTGTGAGGAGGATTTTTCTCAGGGCAAACTCTGGAAGCCTCTTGTTAAGTCCGGCAAAATCGGGATACACAAGGGGTTCGCCGCCAGTCAATAGCAGCCTCAGCCCCTGCATGGCCTCAAAATCTTTTAAAACTCGCACAACAGTATCCAGCGGCAGGTGTACCGAACGGCTATCCCCGACGAAACAATGCCGGCATTTCAGATTACACGCGGCGGTCAATTGCAGCTCAAGATATCTTAGTGAGGGAAGAGGGGATTGATTATCAGAAGGCCGCGCCACCAATAGGACAGGCGTAGTTGTAATAAGCCCCTCTTCGACGCAGTAAGAGACAAAAGAACTGTCGCCATCCACGGCGCTGACACCCCGGTCACCAGCCTGTTTTAAGAAATCAAAGGCCGCGCTATCAAGTTCATAGAGTTCGTCTTTGCCGACATCATAGACACACGGGGTCTCTAAACGCTTTAAAAAACACCTCTCGCTGAGGTAGTATTTAGAGCTATCAGGAGGCTTTGTTTCCATAAGACAGCGTAAGTTTACTATATTTTCCCTGAGTTTGAAAAGGGTCTGGCTTGACCCAAGTTCCGACAGAGGAATTTGCACCTGCTGATATAAAGGGCTTTTGAGGCAATACTGTCCGGTATAGAAATTGCTTGGCGGAACAAATAGCAACAACGCAGGA
>JADFYL010000083.1 GCA_015233045.1 Nitrospirota bacterium
TCATAGTGCAGGCGTTACACTTCGGCTTTAAAATTGGCGAGATAAGCTGTCCGACTAAATACTTTGACGAGGCATCCTCTATTAATTTCTCGCGAAGCGTCAAGTACGGCCTTGGTGTCATAGCGGCGTCGCTGAAATATGTCATCCAAAAACACGGGATTGCCCGCTATCAAATCTTTGACAACGGCGGTAAGATTAAGCATAGCTGACCGGCTCGCCAGCCGAACGGAGTTCTGAGGCCGCCAACGAGGGGATAATCCCCGTCTTATCGGCGGCAACCCAAACGCAATGGACAAAATTTGATTGAAAATAGGGGGGTTACCCCCCTTCGTCTTTAATCCTTAGTCGTGCCCCAGCATGGCCTGTGGCTGAAATCCTGTGGTGCCTTCGCCACCGCTTTTAAAGTAGGCAATAGTGCTTTGCAGATGCTCTGACCGTTGTGCCAACTCATTAGAGGTCGTGGCCACCTCAGTGGCTGCCGAGGCGTTTTGCTGAATTACATTGTCTAACCTATGGATGGCCTTATTTATTTGCTCCGCTCCGGTGCTTTGCTCATTACTGGCCGCGGTTATCTCCTGCACCAGGTCCGCAGTTCTTCTTATATCAGGCACCAATTTATTTAGCATAGCGCCGGCCTGCTCGGCGATAGTTACGCTTGAGGCAGAGAGTTGGCTTATCTCACCCGCCGCTTTTTGACTGCGCTCGGCGAGTTTTCTAACCTCTGACGCCACAACCGCAAACCCCTTGCCATGCTCACCCGCCCTGGCCGACTCTATTGCCGCGTTTAACGCCAGCAGATTCGTCTGCCTCGCTATCTCTTCTATAATGGAAATCTTGCTTGCTATCTCTTTCATAGCGGCAACGGCCTCCGATACCGCCTTGCCGCTGTCAAGGGCGTCTTTTGCGGCCGATGTTGCAATTGCCTCCGTTTGCCTGGAATTGTCTGTGGTTTGCTTGATATTCGAGGTCATCTCCTCCATTGAAGCCGATGTCTCCTCAATTGAGGCCGCCTGATCTGTGGCGCCTTCCGACAACTGATGCGCCCCCTCTGTAAGCTTTCCAGTTGCGTCGTGCAATATGCCACTCGTCTCTCTGACCTCAGAGACGACTTCCTGAATCTTTGCAATCATCTTATTAAACCCCTTCGCAAGGGCTCCTATCTCATCTTCCACGCTATATCCACAATGAACGCTCAAATTGCCGCCCGCCACCAATTGTATATCCTTTGACATATCAACCAGAGGTTTGTGCGTAATCCTGAATGTAATAATAAAAACAATTATTATAAGTACCATACCGACAACACCAGCCGAGATGAAGATATATTTTATCCTGTTAATCTCATCCATTGAGGCCTTCATGGAAAGAACAACATTTATCGCCCCAAGCACTTCCCCTTCTTTTACGTTATGACAAGTCAGACAGTCCCTTCCCATGAAGTTCTTGCTCGCTATGTATGGATAAACCCCGCGGATTTTATCACTTTCTATTATAACCCTCTCCTTGCCTGTCTTGATCACTTCAGTCTCTATCGCGTCTGCCGGGTACTCATCAGGGTCTCCCTTGCCGAAGTCCCTGTCCAGCAACTCGCTTCTTCTGACGCTCACATCAATTATCTGTTTCATCTGCTCAAGAAACGGTTTCCTGCTGTCTTTGATAGTGCCGCTAAGCATCATCGTCGTAAGTGTGTTTAACACCGTGTCCCTATATCCTTTGAGCGCGCCGTTTTTTATTTCGTCGGTTACCGTCTGCCTTGACATAACTACCGAAGTGGCAACGATGGCTGTTATGACAAGTATTGATACTAAAATGATAGGAATTACCGTCTTTGTAGCGATAGATAGTCTATTCACTGCTCCTCCCGTAATTTTTAGCATTCCCCTAACTCACCTGCGCACATACTGTGACATAAGTCACTTCATTATTGCAAGGTCAAATATAGAAAGTATCATGTCAAAAATTTTTTAACGGCTGCTTTACCATTTTGTTTCTGTTATGATATATTAAAATTTAAAACAACAGGCAGTATAATTTCAAAAAGGAGAGGGAAATATGCTTATAATAGGAGAGAAGCTGAGTATCATAGCAAAACGTGTCAGGGAAGCGATGATGAGGCGTGACAAAGGGCCGATTCAGGAGATAGCAAAGGCCCAGTTCGAAAAGGGCGCGGGGATGATAGACGCCAACATCGGCCCGGCCGAGGGCGCGGAGGACCTGATGGCGTGGATGGTGACAACTATCCAGGAAGTAGTCCCTGCCCCTGTTTGTCTGGATACGACCAATTATGTGGCGCTGGAGGAGGGTTTAAAGGCACACAACAACGAATGGGGCAGGCCGTTGATTAACTCTACGTCGAATGACCCTGAGCGCTTCCCGATTCTTGAGCTGACGGCAAAGTATAACTGTGACGTTATAGCCCTTACGGTAGGCAAGGGCGGGCTTCCAGCAGACGCTGAGGAACGCACCGAGATAGCCGCCGAGTTAATGGGGCGCGCGTTAGAGTATGGAGTTCCCATGGAACACATATATCTCGACCCGCTCGTGCTTCAAACCGCTACCACTCAGGACCAGGCATTGAAGGTGGTTCAGGCGATAAAGATGTTTCAGGACCTGAACGACCCGCCTATGAAGACCGTCGTGGGCCTGAGCAACATATCCAACGGCTGTCCCAAGCACATCAGGCACATACTGAATGAGCACTTTCTGACTCTGCTCATCTATGAGGGTCTGTCGGCTGCCATTGCCGACCCGGCGGAGATAATAACCACGGTTAAGACGGTTGACATTTTAATGAACAAAACCCTGTACGCGCACTCGTATCTTGAGATGTAGAGTACCGGTTAAGGAGGCCATGCCGTTTGTTGAGGTATCTGACGGTATAAAGTAGAGGGATTGTAAGGTGGAAATATGAAAAAGATATTTTTTACGGTGGCCGTGCTGGTGTTGGTGGCGATGGTACCGGCTTATGGCGCGGATGGCAAAGCGGTTTTCGATAAGGTTTGCACCTTTTGCCATAAGACCGGAAGGCTCACCGCTCCCGTGTTCGGTGATAAGGAGTTATGGGCCCCACGTATCGCTAAAGGCAAGGATACTCTCTACCAACACGCAATCAACGGGCATGGGATGATGCCGGCAAAAGGCGGCGAGGCAACTTTATCCGACGACGAGGTGAAGGCTACTGTAGATTATATGGTAAGCGAATCCAAGTGAATTGATATTAACTGCGTTAAGGTTGTTAAGGTGCCAGGCTGCGAAAACAGCCAAACTTAAATGCCGCGTAAGCGGTCAGATATTAAAATTTCGCAATACGGAGGGGTAAATGGCATTCACGCCGCCAAAAGAGACAAATACCGGTAAGGTGTATTCAGTAACCATTGGAAGTGGGGATGCGGCCGTCACAATCGGCGGCGAGAACGTATTGCCATTTCACGGATTTGAAGGAGTAGTCCCGAATAAGCCGGCCATAGCGTTCGATGTGCTGGACACGGCTCCGGTGGATTGGCCGGACACGGTGAGAGAGGTATATGCGGGGGTCTCAGACGACCCTGTTAAATGGGCCAAACACTGCGTAGAGAATCTAAACGCAAAGGCGGTAGCCCTTCGCCTTTCCAGCACGCACCCGGACAACGGCAATCGTTCCGCTGCTGAGGCCGCTGAAACGGTAAAAAGGGTGCTGGATGCGGTAAGCGTTCCTCTTATTATCCTGGGCAGCAACCACGCGGAGAAGGACGCCGATGTACTGGTCAAGGTTGCAGAGGTCGCCAAGGGCCGCAACTGTCTCATAGGCAAGGCCCAGGAGGCAAACTATAAGACGGTAGCCGCCGCCGCTATGGCGCACGGCCACATGCTCGTAGCCATGTCTGAGCTGGACATAAACCTGTCCAAGCAGCTCAATATAATGATAACTCAGTTGGGATTCAACAAAGAAAAGGTGATAATAGACCCGATGTGCTCTGCCCTGGGCTATGGCCTTGAATATACTTATACGGTCATGGAGAGGATAAGACTGGCGGCGCTTACACAAAACGACGCCACGATGCAGCAACCCATACTGGGGGATGTCGGGATGTATGTATGGAAGATAAAGGAGGTGTCCGCCTCAGAGGAAATACTACCGGCGTGGGGCGCAATGAAAGAGCGCGGCATAGGCTGGGAGGCTCAGACGGCCGCGGCGCTGCTTATGGCCGGTGCGGAGCTGCTCATAATGAGGCACCCCGAGGCGGTGGCGGCAGTTGACGCCTTTATTAACGAGCTAATGTAACATCGTACAATATAAAACTAAATCTCTGGAGGTTGATATATGGCGTTAACTGGAGTCGAAATATTTAAAATGCTGCCCAAGACAAACTGTAAGAAGTGCGGGTTTCCAACATGTCTCGCCTTTGCTATGCAGCTAGCGCAGAGGAAGGTCTCTCTTGACGCCTGCCCTGACGTCTCTGAGGACGCGAAGCAGAAGCTTGGCGACGCCTCAGCCCCGCCTATCAGGCCGATTACCATAGGCGCGGGTGCGCGCGCCGTTAAGGTTGGAGAGGAGACGGTGATGTTTCGCCACGAAAAGAAGTTTGTAAACCCGTCCATATTGGCCCTTGCAATAAAAGACACCGACAGCGGCGACGTGATGGCCGCAAAGATAAACGATTGTCTGGTCTCAGAGATTGACAGGGTCGGGCAGAAGTTGAAGATAGACGCGCTGTGCCTTATTAATGAATCAAATGACGCGGGGAAGTTTGAAGCTCTGGCAAAGGCCGCCGCCGAAAAGGCCCCAGCCGTGGCCGTCATCCTGTGTACTGAAAATGTAGACGCGGCAAAAGCGGCAATAGCCCATTTCTCTGGTAAAAAACCGCTCCTCTACGGTGCCACAGAGGCAAATGCGGAGGAGATGGCGAAACTAGCCAAGTCAAGCGGCGCCTCACTCGGCATAAAGGCCGTCGGCCTTGACGCCCTGTCAACGCTGTCTGACAAAATCAAGGGATTTGGGGTTGAGGACATCGTTCTGGATTCAGGGGCGAAGACGGCCAAAGATATGATTGAGCATAACACGTACATCAGACGGGCGGCCTTGAAAAAGGGCAATAAGAGCCTTGGCTATCCGGTTATTAACGTTGCGGTCAGAGACAATAATATGCTTGAGACCCTGATTGCCGGGCTTGGAATTGGCAAGTACGCCGCCATAGTCGTCTTATCAAGCGCGCAGAAGTGGAAGAATCTGGTAATGTTCACCCTGAGGCAGAACATTTACACCGACCCGCAGGTCCCCATGCAGGTAGAGCAGAAGGTCTATGAAATAGGGAATCCTAAGGCCGAATCCCCACTAATGATAACCACAAACTTCTCCCTGACGTACTTTATCGTGGCCGGAGAGGTGGAAAACAGCAAGGTTCCCGCATGGCTGGCGATAATGGATTGTGAGGGGCTTTCGGTGTTGACCGCGTGGGCGGCAGGGAAGTTTACCGCGGCAAAGATAGCCGCCTTTATAAAGGAGAGCGGCATAGAGGGTAAGATAGCCAATAAGGAGCTGATAATACCCGGCTATGTGGCCATATTAAGCGGGGCGCTGGAGGAGAAACTTGAGGGATGGAAGATAACCGTTGGCCCAAGAGAGGCTAACGCGCTGCCAAGCTATCTGAAATCACGGACGGCGTGACGCTGTCATGGCTTGTATGTTAAGCGATAAACGGGATGTGGTGGCTATAAAAGATTACTGTTACCTGATGTTAAGCCAGAGATTAAGCCAGAGATTAAGGAGGATAAGATGTCAAAAATCATAGCATCCGGCGCCATAAGGGGTGCACATAAAGTTTTCAACAACGCCGAGCAACTGTTATTTAAGCATATTGCCGAAAAAGGCGATGACTACGTGTTCGAGTTCCCGGATACGGCGTTTTATCTGCCGCTGATATATGCGATGACGGGCTTTGCGGTAAAAACGCTGAAGGACATGAAAGAGGCCCTGATGATGGCAAAGGCATTGCTGCACCCGGAGCCGACGGACAAGGAGTGGACGCCCTATCTGGGCGAGGCGTTAGACAGCGGTATGGCAACCCTGTTTGCTGAGGAGATATGGCTTGCGATGAGGTACCTTGAGGGCCTTGAGCCGGAGAAAGACCCCGTAACAGGATTGGTCTATAACGGGTTTATAACCGACACGATACAGAGAAACCTCGGTATTCAGTTGGTTGACGGCAGGATGCCCGGCTTTGCGGCTATTATAGGGGCTGCCCCTGATGATGACACCGCCGCGCGCATTGTGAGGGAACTACAGGAGAAGAATATTCTTGTATTTCTTTCGGGCATGTCAAACGGTGAGACAATAACGAGGCAGCTTCAGAGAAAGAAGGTAGAGCTTGGCTGGGACGTGTATGTGGTGCCGCTTGGGACGCAGACTGAACACACACTCTATGCGCTGGACTGGGCGGTAAGGGCGGCCATGATATACGGCGGCGTGAAGCCGGGCGATTACAAGGGCTGCCTGAAATATACGAAGGACAGGGTGTTTGCCTTTGCCCTGCCGATGGGTCCGCTTGACGATGTGAAGTGGGCAACCGGCGCCGGGGCTATAAACATGGGCTTCCCGGCCATTTGTGATTCCGACGTGCCGGTAATTCACCCCACGGGTGTGTGTACGTATGAAGAGGTTGACAAGGAGTATGACCACGCAAAGATAGTCTCTAAGGCCATCGAGGTCAGGGGGCTTAAGATAGTATCCCATAAGCCGCCAATTCCTGTGGCCTACGGCCCGGCGTTTGAGGGTGAGAGGATAAGGAAAGAGGATACGTTCATAGAGTTTGGCGGCAACAGGACGCCGGCCTTTGAGTTTATAAAAGGGCGTGAGCTTGACGAGATAGAGGATGGAAAGATAATCATAAAAGGGGAGAACTGGAAGGAGCGTTATGAGGCCGGTGGCTCAATGCCCCTTGGCATCCTTGTCGAGGTAGCGGGCAGGGAGATGCAGGCCGATTATGAGCCGATTATGGAGAGAAAGCTACATCACAACATAAACGAGGGACAGGGCATATGGCACATGGGCCAGCGCGATGTCAACTGGTTGCGGGTAAGCAAGGCGGCCAAGGCCGAAGGGTTCACCCTTGAGGACATCGCAAAGATTCAGCACACGATGACCCATAGCAGATTCAAGGCTATTGTGGATAAGGTTCAGGTTACGCTGTTTACGGACGAGCAGGAAGTCATAAAGCAGCGCGAAGACGCGCGCAAGACATGGAAGGAAAGGGACCAGAGGCTTGGCTCACTGACTGATGAGTCTGTGGAGCAGTTCTATTCGTGTCTGCTGTGCCAGTCCTTCGCGCCAAGCCACACGTGCGTAATAACGCCTGAGCGTCTTGGCCTCTGTGGGGCGTATAACTGGCTTGACTGCAAGGCCGCCTTTGGCATAGACCCAACGGGCGGTAATCAGCCTATAACAAAGGGCGAAGTGCTTGACCAGAGATATGGCCGGTGGACGGGTGTTGATGATTACATAAAGGCGTCAACGGGCGGTGCCCTTGATACGATGAACGCCTATACGATAATGGAAAATCCAATGACCTCATGCGGGTGTTTTGAGTGCATTATGTGCGTAGTGCCGGAGGCCAACGGGGTTATGATAGTGCAAAGGGGACACACGGGCATGACGCCGATTGGGATGAAGTTCTCATCGCTTGCCGGTACGGTAGGCGGCGGTGTGCAGACGCCCGGGTTTATGGGCATAGGGGTGAATTTTATCACGAGCAGGAAGTTTCTCTATGGCGACGGCGGCCTGAAGCGCGTGGTATGGATGACGAAGGCCCTGAAAGAAAGGGTAAAGGACGGCCTTCTGCCCAGGGCGGTGGAGGAGGGCATCCCTGATTTCCTGGATAAAATAGCCGATGAGACGATAGCCGAGGACAGTGAAAAACTCCTTGAGTTCCTGACGTCAGTTGAGCATCCGGCGCTTTCTATGCCTTCGATGTTTTAACGCACACACACAGGCAGGTTTGGCCTGTAAATAGCTCTAAATAAGGAGAGCCTTTAAATGGAAGATATAAAGAATATAAAAAGTGTTGATAAAGTGGCCGAAGAGATTCTGGAGTGGGGCCATGCTCATGGGATAAAGTCCGCCTTTGACAGGGCGGAGTCCTTAAAGCCATGTCCGATTGGCCACACAGGCGCCTGCTGTAAGATATGTTTTATGGGGCCGTGCAGGCTGGTAGGGCCTGACGCCGAAGAGACGGCGGCGGGTGTATGCGGGGCAACTCTGCCTGTGGTGTCGGCGAGGAACTTTCTGAGGATGTGCGCGGCGGGGACTGCCTCACACAGCGACCATGCCAGAGATATGGCGTTTACGCTCCTTGAGGCATCAACAGGAGAAGCCCCCGATTTTCAAATTAAGGATGTGAAGAAACTGAAAAGAGTGGCCGGTATCCTTGATATTCCCACAGAGGGGAAGACCGCGGGGCAGATTGGAAAGGAAGTGGCCGAGAAGATAATCGAGAACTTTGGCCGCCAAAAGGGCGAGGTCTCGTATGTGAAGAGGGCACCTAAGAAGCGTCAGGAGATATGGAAAAAATGGGGCGTAACCCCCCGCGGTATAGACAGGGAGGTGTGTGAGGCCATGCACCGCACCCATATGGGTGTTGACCAGGACCCTGAGAATCTCATGATGGCCGCCGTAAAGGTATCCCTTGCCGACGGCTGGGGCGGCAGCATGTTCAGTACCGACATAACTGACATACTATTTGGCACCCCGTCTCCCATACATTCAACCGCCAGCATAGGCGTGATGAAGGCCGATGAGGTAAATGTTGTCCTTCACGGCCATGAGCCGACACTTGCCGAGATGATAGTGGATGTATCGTCTGAACCGGAACTTGTCGCGTATGCTAAGGGCAAGGGTGCAAACGGCATAAATCTCGTCGGCATGTGCTGTACCGCAAACGAGGTGTTGATGCGCCACGGGATTCCGACGGCGGGCGGGTTTCTGAATCAGGAACTATCCATAATGACCGGCCTTGCCGAGGCGATGGTAGTAGATGTGCAGTGCATTATGCCCGCGGTTGCGCAAGTGGCAAAAAAGTTCCACACGAAGATCATTACCACCTCGCTCAAAGGCAAGATGATAGACGCCATACATATTCAATACGACGAGCACAGGGCAAAGGAAGTTGCCAGAGAGATACTTAGGCTTGCCTGTGACAACTACCCAAACCGCACCACAGAGGGAAGCCGCGTGTCGAGCTTTAAACCGTTAATAGCCGGTTTCTCCCACGAATATATAGAGTATATGCAGGGCGGCAGCTTCAGAGGCTCGTTCAGGCCGCTCAATGACGCCATAATGGCCGGACGCATAAGGGGTGTTGTCGGCGTAGTTGGCTGCAACAATCCCCGAATTATGCAGGACAGCTTTCACAACTATCTGGCCATAGAGTTTATCAAAAACGACATCCTTGTGGTATCAACGGGCTGCGGGGCGGCGTCGTGCGCGAAGGCCGGTTACATGACGCCGGAGACGGCGCTTGAGATGGCAGGGCCTGGACTCAGAGAGGTGTGCGAGGCCATAGGTGTTCCTCCGATACTGCACCTTGGGGCATGTGTGGATAATTCGAGAATTCTGACAATAGCCTCACAGATGGTGGAAGAGGGCGGGCTTGGCGACGATATATCGGACCTGCCGGCTGTGGGTATAGCCCCTGAGTGGATGAGTGAGAAGGCCCTAGCCATAGGGGTATATTTCGTTGCGTCGGGGATGTACGTAATCTTTGGTTCAGAAAGTCCGGTTGAGGCAAGCAGTGTCGTCAAAAAGATAAAGACCGAGCTTTGGGAAAAGAGATTTGGCGGCAAACTCGAATTCATAAACGACCCGAAAGAGATATTCGAAAAGACGCTTGCCGCGATAGATAAAAAGAGAGACGCCCTGAAGCTCAAGAAATATGAGCAGGGCAAGTTCGGCGCGGAGAGGGTGCTTATGACTATGGAAGACAGAAGAAAATTCGAAAAAGAACAGGCCGCATCCTAAGGGGGAGGTTTTTTTAATGAATATAGAGACAATAGATGTTAATGACTCGATAGGCATTGTAAGTGAGGTCTTGTGCGGCCACGACAAGAGAAAGGGAGTTCTTGTCTCCACGCTCCATAAGATACAAGCGGACAATGGTTATCTGCCGGAGGATGTGCTGAGGGCGCTGTCAAAGAAGCTCGCCATATCGCTGGCCGAGATATACAGCGTGGCAAGTTTTTACAAGCAGTTTCACTTCTCACCGCGCGGCAAGAAAATCGTAAGGGTATGTAAGGGAACGGCCTGTCATGTCAGAGGAGCGGCAAAGGTGGAAACCGCTCTCATAGACCGCTTTCACATAAAGGCGGGGGAGACCACGCCAGACCTTAAACTGACGCTTGAGACGGTGGGCTGTGTAGGCTGCTGTGGGCTTGCCCCTGTGGTTACAATAAACGAGGATGTTATGGGAACAATAGGCCCGAAGAAGATAAAACACCTGATAAATGTGATAGAAGAAGAGGGCGTGGCGCATGGAGAAAATTAAAAACATAGAAGAGTTCAACAACCTAAGCCTGCTCCTGAAAGAAGAGGTGTTCAGGGAAGACGTGCCGCGAATAAGGATGTGCTGCGGCACTGCCTGCACGGCCTCAGGCGCGCACAAGGTAGTGGCGGACTTAGAACACGCCCTTGGGGCGGAACATAAGTCGGTGGAGATAGTGAAGACCGGCTGCCAGGGATTTTGCCAGCAAGGCCCGATAATGAAGGTAGAGCCGTGGGGCTACTACTACCAGAAGGTCAAAAACACAGACGCCCATGAGATCGTTTCGTCCACTATATCGGGCGGTTTTCCTATAAGAAAACTCCTTTACAGGGATTCCATTGCGGAAGAACCGTGTGAAATGGTGGACACCGTACCGTATTACAAAAAACAGGTGCGAGTTGCCCTGAAAAACAACGGCCTTATAGACCCGCTGCAAATACGCCACTACATAGCCGTTGGTGGTTATGCGGCGCTGGCAAAGGCCCTTAGCTCAATGACCCCCGATGAGGTCTTAGAGGAGGTTGATAAGGCAAACCTCAGGGGCAGAGGCGGGGCGGGGTTTCCAGCCGGCCAGAAATGGAGGCACTCAAAAAAGGCCCCCGGCAAGATAAAATTTGTCATCGCAAACGGCGACGAAGGAGACCCCGGCGCGTTCATGGACAGGTCTATTATGGAAGGAGACCCGCACGGGTTGCTTGAAGGGATGCTCCTGTGTGCCTATGCCATAGGGGCGCAGTACGGGTTTGTTTACGTAAGGCACGAGTACCCGCTTGCGGTTGTGAACCTCAAACACGCCATTAAGCAGGCAGAAGAAATTGGATTGCTGGGCAAAAACATAATGGGTACGGACTTCACCTGCCACATGGACGTAAGAGAAGGGGCGGGGGCGTTCGTATGCGGTGAGTCAACGGCGCTTGTGGCGTCAATAGAGGGCGACAGGGGATTTCCAAGGCCACGTCCGCCAAGGTTATCTGAACCGGGTGGTGGTGTGTGGGGCTTTCCAAGCAATCTCAATAACATAGAGACGTATGCCTGTGTGCCTCCGATAATAGAGAATGGTGCGGCATGGTTTAAGAGTATCGGCACTGAGAATTCCCCCGGCACAAAGGTGTTTGCGTTGACTGGCAAGGTAAAAAACACGGGGCTTGTTGAAGTGCCTATGGGAATCACGCTGAGAGAGATAATATATGACATAGGCGGCGGCATACTTGATGGGAAGAAGTTCAAGGCCGTACAGACCGGAGGCCCGTCAGGGGGGTGTCTGCCTGAGGAGTTTTTAGATTTAAAGGTTGACTTTGATTCGCTGACGAAGGCCGGCTCGATGATGGGCTCTGGCGGCATGGTCGTAATGGACGAGGATACATGTGCGGTGGATGTGGCGAAGTTTTTCCTTTCGTTTACGAAGGAGGAGTCATGTGGGAAATGTCCCCCGTGCAGGATAGGCACGTATCAGATGCTTGAGATACTTGAGAGGATAACAACCGGAAAGGGAGTTCCGAGCGACATAGAGCGTCTTGAGAAGATAAGCCGACTTGTTAAAAAAGGCTCTCTGTGCGGCCTTGGCCAAGGCGCCCCAAATCCGATTCTCTCGACGCTGAAATATTTCAGACAAGAGTACGAGGAACATGTCCACGATAAATATTGCCGCGCGAAGGTGTGCAGCGGGCTGGGCACTTTTACTATTGACCACTCTGAGTGTTTTCTCTGCGGCCTATGTAAACAGGCCTGTGCCTTTGGCGCTGTAAAAGAGACCAGAAGGTCGTTTTTCATTGACCAGGACATGTGTACGAAATGTAAGGGCTGTTTTACGGCGTGCCCGATAGGGGCGGTAAAAATAGGAAAAGGCAAGAGACTTTCCGGTGTGGGGAGATAGGCGAAATGGCTGAAAAAGAAAAAGACATGAAAGAGATAACAGAGGATACGAACCAGTTGCAGTGTATCGTCCAAAAGGTGTTACTATTTCTCAACGAGTTCATAGACGGCCCGATGTGCGCGAGGTGTCTGCCGTGTCCGATGGGAAGCTACGAGATGAGGATAAGATTTCTGAGGCTTTCAAAGGCGGAGGCAACCCCGGCGGACTTAGAGAAAATAAGGCAAATCGCCCCGCTGATGTTTGAGGCGTCAATGTGCAAAAAGGGCAAGGACACGGCGAAGTTCATCATAGACACGCTGGAAAAAACCCCTGACATCTATGACGCGCACGTTGCCGGTGGTTGCCCGGAAAGGGAGTGCAAGGAGAGCATCCAGTACAGGGTGATTTCTGATAAGTGCGTGTCATGCGATGAGTGCAGGGTTGCCTGTAAGGACTTTGCCATTGTCGGAGAGAAGAAGGACAGGCGTTTCTCAGGGTATATCCCCTATGAGATAGTGGACAAGAGGTGTAGCAGATGCGGCGAGTGTGTCAGGGTTTGCAAATATGGGGCGGTAGAGATAGTTGACAAAAAGGTATTAGAGACTGTAATAGTCTGAAAAACATATATTTCCAATAAGGAGGAGTAATGGCCGACATGGTAAACA
>JADFYL010000084.1 GCA_015233045.1 Nitrospirota bacterium
TAAATCATTCGCTGGATTTCTTCAGCGATTCTCCGGAGATGGAGGCAATAGAGGGCTTGTGGCTTGGTGGCGGAGGGGCGCTGGTAAAGGGTTTAAAAGAAAAGTTGTCGGACATGACGGGCTATCCCGTGACGCTGTTAAATCCGTTTAAGGATATAAAGATACCAAAGGGTATTGACGCCGCTTATCTGGAGTCCATAGCCCCGATAGCCACGATAGCCGTCGGGCTTGCAACAAGAAGGCTCGGAGACAGATGATCAAAATAAATCTCCTTCCCTCAGATGGAAAGGCGAAAAGAAGAAAAAAACCCCCCGCCGCAATACCCGTCCTGTATGCGGTAGTCGTATTGGTGCTGTTGCTTTCTTTAGGAGGGGCGGGCTTCGGGTATAAGGTTTTGTCAAACAAACTCGACATGATGCAAAAGGAAAAAGCTGAGAAGACCAAACAACTTGAGGCATTGAAAAATAAAACGAAAGATGTCGAGGCCCTTGAAAAGAAAATCAAGGAGATTGCCGATAATAAAAAGGTGATAGAACAGTTGATAGCCAACCAGACCACGCCGGTAAAGGTGCTGGATGAGATAAGTAAACTTCTGCCGGACAATGTCTGGCTTACGAAGATGAGTATTAACGAGCAAGGCCTGTCGTTAAGCGGCACCGCCGAGAAAAACGACGATCTAGTCATATTCGTAAACAAACTTAAGAACTCAAAACTCTTTAATAACGTCTATCTGAGCAAATCCCAGAGCGGGTCTGTAAGTATGGGAGGCACGGGGCACGCGGACATGCCCGTGTACAATTTTGAGATGCAGATGAGCATAAATGTAGTGGTTAAGGCGGCATAATGCTTGTACTCCCTGACATAAATAAACTTCACCCCGGCCTTAAGGCATTGATAGCGCTCATGCCGGCAATCATAATAGCCATACCTTTTTACCTGTTAATATACAGCCCTACTACTGAACAGATTGATAAACTGAAAGTGGAACTCAAAAAGACAGACGAAGAGATAGCCACAGCAGAGAAACGGGTGGCAAAACTGCCCGGTCTGCAGGCACAGAAGAAATTAGCCGAAGAGGAGTATAATACAATCAGGAAGCATCTGCCCGAAGAACACGAGATAACAAACCTTCTTAAGCAGGTATCTGACAATGCGATAGGCGCCGGATTGAAGGTGGATTTGTGGGAGCCGCAGCCAAGGAAAAACCATGCAAGCAATATACTCTATGAGATTCCCGTCAGGGTACTGGTACAAGGCACATATCACAAACTGGGCGATTTCCTAAGCAGAATAACGGCGCTTGACCGGATAGTCAACACGTCGAAAATAGATTTGAGCAGCCCTAAGGTATCGGGTGACGAGGCGGTTCTGTCTATAAGCCTTGGGGCCTCGACCTTCTCCGCCATCACTGATGACAAGGGCAAAGGATCTGGCAAATGATAAGGATTGCAGAGATATGATAAAGGGTTTATGCCTTATAGCGGCAGTGTGTGTCTGTTTTCTATTGGGAGTTAGTTTGCGGGGTGAATGTGCGGCGTCCCCAGCCGACCCCGCCGCGGCAGTTCCTATGGACAATGAGACGGCCACGGCGTTAGCTCCTCTTACAATAGAGAGGTACAACTATGAACCAAATGGAAGGAAAGACCCGTTTTTGTCGCTGGCAGAAATGAGGAAAAAGAGGCTGACGGCATCGGCGGCGGTAAAACCCAACAGGCCCCCACGCGCACTTTCGCCACTTGAGATTCCAGAACTAAATGCTATCGTGTTAAAGGGAATAGTGGTGGATGCGAAGAAAAGATATGCCGTTGTAGAAGTGGACGGAAAGACATTCGTAATAACTGAGAAGATGTATCTGGGCAGAGAAGGCGGAAGGGTTGTCAAGATCAACAGTGATAACTTAGTAGTGGAAGTGATTACATATGACGACCTCGGCAAAGAGGACAAGTCTTTACATCCAATACCATTGAGGAAAGAGGGCCAGGAATGATTAACACGACAATAAAAGGATTGGCAACCACAGTCTTATGTATAGTTTTTCTTTGCGGGTGCACCCAGGCAATTGAAACCACAAGAAGTGCCCCACAACAAGACAACGGCATCGTATCAACAGAAATGGCAAAGGACCCTGTGGCCGCCACGGCGTCCAAACCAGCCGTGCCCGACAACTCTAAGCCACAAAACGCCAGTCTCCAGGATGAACAGCCTGGCAATGCCATCACATCAATAGAAGTGACAAATGAACTGGTAAACATAACGGCATCTAAACCGTTCAGGTACAAGATGGCGGACACCAGTGACTCATACACGAAGAGGATTGAGCTGTTTGACATCTCCCCTGGCCGCTTTAAGGATATTATACTGCCGGGAAGCACAAAGGTGGCAGACATGAAGGTAACGTCGGCTGATAACCGGTGTGTGGTAGCGTTGTCACTTACCGCGGCTGCCAGCATAAAGGATCGGTATGCCAATAACACCCTCACGCTGGCGTTCGATAAACCAGACCAGGTCATGAACTCAAAGCCGCCCGCAGACAGGCCTCAGCTCAACAAAGGACAGCTGCCAACTGGGAAAAATGTAACGGGAGTCAGATTTGCAAAAGACGCTGATAAGGCGGCCAGAGTGGAAATAGAAGGAGACGGTTTGTTGACGTCGGACATATCCACTCTCAACGGCAGGGTCATCGTGGATTTACGGGGGGTAAAAATGACCGCCGTGACGCCGAAAGATGTCACGCCACCCCTCAGGGCAATCCGATGGGCGCAGCATAAGGACAAGGTTCGCATCGTGATGGATTTATCAGAAAACGCGCAATATAAGGTTGACGACCAGGGCGACAGGCTTATTATCATCATAGCTGAGGCGGCCTCGACGACGCCAGCGGCCACTGTGGAAAGAAAGTCACCTGCCGCAAAGGATAAGGCGGCGGCCACAGAAGTCTCAAGTGAGGACAAACCGGTGCCTTCTCCCACGCCGCAGGCCAAGCCTGATATTTCAAAGAAAAGAAACCCTATCACGCTGAACTTCAATAATGTTGATGTCCTTGCGGTTTTGAAACTCATAGCCTACGTTAGTGACTATAACATAGTGGTTGACCCGCATGTAAGCGGCAAGGTGACTATTCATGTCAAGGATATGCCATGGGACAAGGCCCTTGATTTAATCATGGAATCCACTAAATTAAGGAAGATAGTAGAGGGCGACGTGATCAAGATAGTACCGGGTGAGATGCCCGCCTCCACTGCTGACATCAAATCCACCCCGACACAACCAATACATATAAATGACCTTAGCATCATGTTCTCTGATGCCGGTGGTGAAATGAAGATCATAAAACGGGCAAACGTAGCGGCAGGCAGCGGTAGCATATGTCTAGATATAAACCCGGCGGACATACAACCGGCCATAATTCCCCACCCACCCGTGGCTCAGAAAAAGGCTGTCCACGCGAAGAGCTCCCATAAGAAAAAGGTAAAGAAAAAATGATTTACTTCATAAAGAGCAGTCTCCCCCGGAGGAAAGGTTATGATTAAAAGACGTAATGTGCTTGCTTTATTTTTGTTGGCCGTATTATTGATCTCAGGCTGCGTGAGCACGAACACCACGCTGGGCGACGAGCCTATTCGTGCCGTGTCTGATAACGTGTTGACTGATGTCAGCGTTGATGACTATTCGCTGAAAATCACGGCGACCGGGAACTTTGAGTATTCCTTTTCGAGAACCGCCGACCCGTTTAAGGTGTTTATCGAACTAAAAGGGGTTAGCCAGGGGCTTTTTACAGAACGAATCATCCCTAAAAAAGATGGCATAAGCGAAATTGCGTTTATAAACAAGACAGTGCCCGTAAAGACTACCCTTATTGAGATAACCCTGACCGCTCCGTTGGATGTCGCCCATTCTCTTAACGGCAACGTGCTGGCAATTAACGTCAAAAGGTTAGATGATATCCTGTCCAGCCCGCAACCGGCACAGTCCCCCCAGGACGCGGATGTGTTTGTAATGCCAGAGACCGAAACCGCGGAAAACACCCCCGCCCCATTCAACCCTGATGCCAAAGGCATAACAGGGCTGACGTTTAAAAAAGAAGACGGTGCCGTAAACCTGGTAATACAGGGCGATGGCGCTATGAAGCCTAATTTCTCAAAGCTTCGGGAGACTTTGCTTGTTGACATACCCGGCGTACGCTTGTCAGCAGTTATGCCTACTGATTTGCTCCCCCCTGTAAAGGAACTCAAATCGGAGGAAAGGCCCTCAGGAATACGAATAATTATGAAGCTGGATAAAGACGCCTCATCAAAGGTGTTGACCGTCGGCGATACGGTGATAGTGTCCTTGACGACGACGGAGATGGCGGCCGCGGCAGCGAAAAAGATGTCCGATATAGACGCAAAGCATAAGGTGGCCGTTGCAGAAGGCAAAAAAGCGGACAGGAAGGCCCCCGCGCAGGGCAAACTTTCCCCACCGCCGGACGGCGGCACTCAGCCCCTGCCTGTGGCGTCATCAACAGATAACGCGGCAGAGGCAAAGGCACCGGCTGCCGATATAGCGGGCGTTCTCTGCGGTAAACCAGTACCCTGCGGCACAAACAATAAGCTGCTCAGTCTGGATTTCCAAAGCGCGGGCATAGTTTCGGTTTTCAAGGTGCTGGCAGAGGAAAGCGGCTGCAACATAGTCGTTGACCCCACTGTTCAGGGTCAAATAACCATGCAGGTGAAGGACGCGCCGTGGTTTCAGATAGTTGACCTGATTCTGAAGATTCATTCGCTGGGCTGCGACATCACCGGAAATATCATAAGAATCGCCCCCACAAAAAAACTTGATGAGGAGAGGGATGCAGACCTCAAAAGGGTGACTACAGACAAGGGCATAAAAGATACACAAGAACAAATGGAGCCGCTTGTAACCAAAATATTCAGAATCAGTTACGCAACAGTGGACGAAGTAAAGGCCCTTCTCACCTCAACACCATCGGCCACACCTACCACCGCCACGCCCACCGCCGCTGCCGGGGCCGCCGCTGCACCAGTAACTGGTTCATCGTCCGGATTGCTATCTCCGCGAGGAACGATGACGACTGATAAAAGGACAAGCTCCATTATCGTGGTAGATATACCGCGCGTCATGGACAATATAGAAAGGATGATAAAGCAGTTAGACAAGCCCCCGCAACAGGTGTTGATAGAGGCAAGAATAGTGGAGGTTTCAAAAGGCGTCACTGACAGCCTTGGTATTAATTGGGGCCTGTATTCATATAATAAGTCAGCCGTCAGTTCGGGCAGCGCCAACGGGCTTGGCATTGGCGGAACCTTTGGCTCTCTGGCAGGTAATTCATATCTTGGTACCTTACCTAGCATACTATCCACCGCCGGTACAGACGGCATAGCGCTCGGTTTCATTAATGCCGCCAAGACAGACGCGCTCGACCTGAAACTTCAGGCATTGGAACAGACCAACGAGGGGAAAGTCCTCACAAACCCGCGCCTTCTGACATTGAATCTCCAAAAGGCCACCATATCTCAGGGTCAGAGTATTCCTTATCCGCAGATGAACGCGCAAGGTGAAATCTCAGCGGCCTTCAAAGACGTAACGATAAAAATAGATGTTACACCGCAGATTACCCCTGACAATTCGGTTCTATTGCAGTTGAGCATCAACAAGGAGGACTTCCTGCAGTCTGTCACAATCGGAGGCAGCTCTGCCCCTCAAACATCAAAAATTGCGGAAGATACTAAGGTGCTGATAAAAGACGGCGAAACTCTGGTATTGGGCGGTGTCTTCGCAACGAAAGAGACAAAGGGCGACGAGGGTCTTCCATTTCTGAAAGACATACCAATACTGGGATGGTTGTTTAAGACAAATAGCTATTCACTAACAGTAGGCGAGTATTTGATCTTCATAACTCCAAGAATCGTAAACAGAGAGGCTGAGGAACCTTCGTAAACATATAGATTGTGTCATAATAGTGTAAGGATTAAAGACGAAGGGGGGTAACCCCCCTTCACCCGTGTTTTTGCACATATTTTATCTGTTGATTTCCATAGCGAGGTAGCGTGTCAGGCATAAAAATAATAACCGCCGGAGAATCACACGGGCAGGCGCTCGTTGGCATTGTGGAAGGACTGCCCTCCAATATGCCGCTTAGTCAGGATGACATTGACATAGAACTCAGGCGTAGGCAAATGGGCTACGGCAGGGGTGGCAGGATGGCCATTGAGACCGACACGGCGGAAATCCTCACCGGCGTCAGGTGGGGAAAGACTCTCGGAAGCCCCGTTGCAATAAAAATTATGAATAAGGACTGGGCCAACTGGTCAAAGGGAATGTCCATCTCATCAGAGCACGAGGGTGCAATCGCCGCGGTAACCAGACCACGCCCCGGACACGCAGACCTCGCCGGAGCGGCTAAGTACGGTTTTAAAGACATAAGAAACATTCTTGAGCGCGCCTCAGCCCGCGAAACCACAACAAGGGTTGCCCTCGGTGCGGTTTGCAAGAGATTCTTACAAGAATTCGAAATCTTCATCGGCAGCTTTGTAACTTCCATAGGAGATGTCCAAAGCAGCGCGCAGCCACAAGTGGCAGAAAGCGGCGAACTCATCGAATTATTCAAAATGGCCGAGGCTGACGTTTCAAAGGGCGACAATCGTACCGTTCGCACTCCCTACTCACTGGACTCAGAGAAAATGATAAGCGCAATCGGCGATGCAATGGCAGCCGGTGACACACTTGGTGGAACTTTCGTGGTGTTTGCGGCGAATGTGCCCGTTGGGTTAGGCTCACACATCCAATGGGATAAAAAACTCGACGGCAGACTGGCACAGGCCATCATGAGCATTCAGGCCGTCAAAGGTGTTGAACTAGGCATGGGATTTAATGCCGCCACACTCAACGGCTCGCAGGTTATGGATGAGATATTTTATGATAAACCTAAGACGCCTCATTTCGGTTTTTACCGGAAGACCAACAACATGGGTGGCATAGAGGGCGGTATGAGCAACGGGATGCCCATAGTGCTGCGCGCCGCGATGAAACCAATCCCAACGCTGAGAAAAAAACCTCTGAAGTCGGTAGATTTACTAACGAAGTCAGCAATTGAGGCCGCCTATGAGCGGTCTGACGTATGTGCCGTGCCCTCGTGCTCAGTCATCGCCGAGGCCATGATGGCAGTCGTCCTTGCCGATGCCTTTTTGGATAAATTCGGCGGCGACGCCATTGACGAAACAAAGGCAAACTATTATAATTACATGAAATATTTATCGGGCATATAAATCGGGCATATAAAATGAAGGCAATAAACTAATTGAAAAACATAGTGCTGACCGGCTTCATGGGAACAGGGAAGACGACGATAGGGCGGGTGCTGGCGAAGTTGCTTGGCAGAAATCTTATTGATGTTGACTCGGAGATAGAAAAGGCGCAAGGGATGAGAATCACCGAGATATTCGCCACACAGGGCGAGGCCAAATTCAGGGATATGGAGACAGAAATGGCGGGGAAAATCTCCAACCTCTCTAACGTGGTCATATCCACCGGAGGCGGTATCGTCTTAAGACAGGAAAACATTGAGCTTCTGCGCAAAAACGGCATCGTGGTCAACCTTACCGCCGCCCCCGATGTTATACATGCCCGCATCTCTGGCGGCAACGACAGGCCGCTCCTTAATGTCCCGGACCCGCTGGCCAAAATCAGGGAACTCCTTGAGTTTCGGCAACCTTTTTACCTAAACGCCGACATTGTCATAGACACAGCAGACAAGACGCCAATCCTTGTAGCCGAAGAAATTATTCAATCCGCAAAGTTGATGAGCCGATGAGTGGTTTAATAGATAATCTAACAGTAAACTTAGGCGAGAGAAGCTACGAAATCTCAATTGGAGCAGGTGCGATAGATTCGCTTGGAGAAAAACTATCCTCCCTGGGGTTTAACAAGAAAATCGTGATAGTATCTAACGAGACCGTGTTCAAGCATTATGGGGCGTGCGTGTCGCAATCACTTAACAAGGCAGGCTTTGAGGTATTCCCAATATTTATCCCCGACGGGGAGGCCTATAAGGATATGAGATACGTGGAATCTGTCCTTAACGAGATGTTTACCGTCGGGCTTGACAGGAAATCTGCCGTTGTGGCGCTTGGCGGGGGAGTGGTGGGTGATTTGGCCGGTTTTGCCGCGTCAATCTATATGCGCGGCATTGCTTTGGTGCAGGTGCCGACAACCCTTCTATCGCAGGTTGACAGCTCTGTAGGCGGGAAAACTGGTGTCAATAACCCCTTTGGGAAAAACATGATAGGCACGTTTTATCAGCCGCGATTCGTCTGTATTGATATAGACACCCTGAAAACCCTCCCTGAAAGGGAACTACGGGCAGGTATTGCAGAGGTAATAAAATACGGCATTATAAGAGATGCCGCGCTCTTTGCATTTTTAAAAGACAATCGCCAGAAGATTCTCTCACGCGACAGCGCCGCCCTCAAACACATAATCCACACATCGTGCCGCATCAAGGCAGAGGTCGTCTCTAAGGACGAGAGAGAGGCAGGTCTCAGAGAGATACTAAACTGTGGGCACACGGCTGGTCACGCTCTGGAAACCGTAACGCAGTACACACAATACCTGCACGGTGAGGCCGTGGCGTGGGGCATGTATGCGGAGGCGAGGATTGCGGCGGCATTGGGGCTGCTTCCCGCGGCAGCGCTGAAGGAGATCAGAGACCTGATAGAAGGGTATGGTCTGCCAACGTCAATTCCAAAGGGCATAGCAATAGGGTCGCTTGTCGAGGCCATGATTTACGACAAAAAAACCGTCGCAGGAGCCATAAAATTCGTCCTGCCAACCGAAATTGGCAAGGTTAAAATAATCAAAGGGATAGAAAAGGAGTTCATTCTCTCTGTCCTGAGCGCGGAGACATAAAACAATGGGATTTGCTGATAAACTTAAGCTCGGCCTGAGGAAGACCAAAGAAGTGCTCCTCATGGATGTTGAGACCATATTTAAGGGCAAGGCAATAGACGCCTCTACGATAGAAGAGTTTGAGGAAATGCTCCTTGCGTCAGACATTGGCGTAAAGGCAACCACGGAGATAGTCGAGGGACTGAGGGGCAGATACGAAAGCGGCTCTGTAAAAACTGTTGAGCATGTTAAGGAATTCCTCAGACACAGTATCGTGGAAATCCTCGGCCTGCCGCAGCCGTTTGTCTTATATCAGGAGAGGCCGTTTGTGGTCTTATGTGTTGGGGTAAACGGGGTTGGCAAGACCACGACAATAGGAAAGATAGCAAGCAAGGCAGTCTCCGAGGGGCACTCCGTAATCCTTGCCGCGGCGGACACGTTTCGGGCAGCGGCCATAGAGCAGCTTGACATATGGGCGGTGAGAAGCCGCGCCCAGATAGTAAAGCATCAGCATGGCTCTGACCCTGCGGCGGTTGCCTTTGACGCTATTGAGGCTGCAAAGGCACGGGCTATTGACCTTGTAATTGTGGATACGGCAGGTCGGCTTCACACCAAGAGTCCTCTGATGGAGGAGCTGAAAAAAATAAAGCGGGTGATAAATAAATCCATCCCCGGTGCCCCGCACGAGACCCTTCTCGTTGTGGATGCCACAAACGGCCAAAACGCCCTCCACCAGGCGAAGATGTTTAATGAGGCCGTGGGGATAACCGGCATAGCCCTCACTAAAATGGACGGCACGGCAAAAGGTGGGATAGTCCTGTCAATAAAAAAAGAACTAAATATCCCCATTCGCCTGATAGGCGTAGGTGAAGGGATTGAGGACTGCCGGAACTTCATCCCTGAGGAATTCATCTCGGCGCTCTTTGACTAACTTTGAGGTTTTAGCAAAAGGGTGTTTTCGGAACTTTCTGCTTGTTCGGATTGTCTAAGTGAATAGAGGTGAAAATGAGACGGCTGACTTTGTCAACGACGCGGAATCGCTTGCCGCAGCGTCTCAGGGCGGTGATCCCGCCGCCTTTGACCGGCTTGTCCTTATGTATAAGGACAGGATATATAACCTGTGCTATCGGTTTTTGGGTGCTCACGCCGATGCTGAGGACGCCGCGCAGGATACTTTTATGAAGGTATATACATCAATAAATCAGTTTAAATTTCAGTCATCGTTTTCCACATGGCTGTATCGAATAGCCGTAAATACGTGTAAAAACAAGCTTAAATCATTCAGTTGGAAAAGTCTTTTCTCTTTTAAGGCCATCACCCCCGATGCCCTCACCGAGATTGCCGACAGTCGGCCTTCACCGGATATGCGGCTTCAGAGCAGACAGCGGGGCAGGGCGATAGAAAAAGCGATACTGGAGTTGCCCGTAGCGCAAAGGCTTGTCGTTGTGCTGCGCGATATAGAGGGGCTTTCGTATGAGGAGATTTCAAGCATAACGGGTTTAAACCAAGGTACGGTGAAATCGAAGCTGTCAAGGGCGCGCCATGCCCTCAGAGACAAATTAAAGGATATAGTGGCATGAACTGTAAGGACGTGACAGAGGCGTTGCCGGATTATATGGACGGCCAACGGGATAACGCCGCGGCGGAGGCGGTCAAAGGGCATATAGAGCTATGTGGTACGTGCGCTGAGCAGTTGAGGTCATTAGTGGCACTATCTGAGGCGCTGAAGGGACTTGAGCCGGTAAAGGCCCCCGCTGATTTCACGCACCGGCTCAAAGAGCGAATAGACGCGCGTCCCAAATCCTATTTCGGCCTCATCCCTCTAACGATAAAAATACCGGCAGGCGTTGCCGCCCTTGTGGTAACCGCCGTTATAGCTGCCTATGTGTTTAAGGCGGAGCAGGTGGGTACACCTCTTATTACATGGAAAAAAGGTGAAATGGCGGCAGTTCCTTCAACAAGCGATACACATGACAAGTTAACCGTCGAAAAATCCATTAACCCTGCCGCCCCGGCGGCAATTAAGAAGCCGACACCGGCTCACAAAGTACAGATACAAGCGCGAGCAAAACGCGCGACGCAGGCAATGAGAAAACGCGAAGAGCCAGCGCAGGAACCGGCGCTGATAGCGCTGCTCATCAAGTTACCTACCTCGGTTCCGGCGGAGCCGTCTGCCGCCGGAGGCGCGCAAGCTGACAGGGCAATGTCCGCTATGCCTGAAATGGCCGCAAAAAAAAGCGCCCCTGCCGCCCGCCACGTTGAGCCTCTGGCCGCCGCGCTCTCGAAAATCGTCGCCTTCCTGCCGGAACTCGATGCCCAGGTGGTGACTGATCAGGACAGCCATAGATTGACAATTGATATACCGTCAGACAACTACGAGACACTACTTAGGAGACTTGAGTCAATAGGCGCATACAATGAACCGCCGCCACGCCCGGTAGGAGCTAAGACCATCAGGGTACAGATTCAGGTAGCCGCAGAATAGCCTTCAGCTGGAGTTCTGGAAGCCGCCAACGAGCGGCAGCCCAAATGCAATAGACAAAACGTTGGCAAAAATACGGGTGAAGGGGGGTTACCCCCCTTCGTCTTTAATCCTTATAATATGAGTACTTACCTGAAATAAAAAGGGTGAATGCTCATCCATCGCCGCAGCGGCTTTGGCAGCAGGTCATATCTTACACCCATTGAATACCCGGCATACCTGAAACATGTATCCAGAATAAAATATGTGAGTGATGAGTAGCTCCCCTCCCTGAGTAGCCTTGAGACGCCCTCCCTTAAATACCTTAACCCCTCACCTGCGGGACTGGCGTATTTTAAAAGGCATCCCTCCTTTAGCGATACACCTATGTCGAAGTTCCTTTTAAACTGTTTTGTAAATGAATAATTGTGTGAATGAATCACCGCCGCATCAGGGCAGTATGCCACTTTGTAGCCTGATAGGATAAGCCGGGAGGCAAACAGCATGTCTTCGTTCATAATCGCGGCGTTAAAACCGCCCAATGCTATAAAAACCTCTCTCTTTATGGCGGAACACACGTTGGAGAAAAAGAACGTCTTTATGCCGAGGGTATTTAACGCTTCGAGGCTTTTCAGTATTGGCCTGTTGGGATAGTTGAACTCGCGTGAGAAGCTCTCAACTGGGGCGGCGTAGGGGGCGGCGATTTGCCTGGCGTAGGAGGCGGCTGTCTGTGGGTCTTGCAGGGGGACAAGCAGCTCCCGCGTGAGCCTGTTGTTGGCGGGCAGGGCGTCTTGTGTCATAAATATGATAACATCACCCGACGCCGCTTTAGCGGCAATATTGCGCGTCGTGCCGTGGTTAAACTCTGCCCTGTCTATTTTTATTACCTTGCAGCCCAAGGACTCTGCCTTGTCGGCAGAGTTGTCAACAGAGGCGGAGTCAATTACGATTATCTCGCTGACGGCAGTGAGCTGTTCCCTGATGGCCCTCACTATGGGGTCAAGCAACGCGGAGGCATTCAGCGTCGGTATTATTACGCTTATTGACACACTTACTTGCCGCCGCACGAGGGACAGTTCGGGTCTTTGTATATCTTATATTTTCTAAACTCAACATTTGCGCCCTCCCACACGAGGAGTTTTCCCTTCAGATTTGTCCCAACGTCGGCGAGATACTTCAGCGCCTCAAGTGCCTGAAGGGTGCCTATAACTCCGGGCGTTGTGCCGAGTACGGGAAACACTTCTGAGGGTGGTGCCTCCTGAAATAAGCACCTAAGGCATGGCGTCTCCGGCACTTTGATAAACGACATCCTGCCGTCTATGCCCCAAATGCTGCCATATACGAGCGGGATACCCTTTCTGATTGCCGCGTCGTTCAGTATGTAGCGCGTCGGGAAGTTGTCCATGCAGTCAAGGATTATGTCTGAGTTTGCCACAAGCTGGTCAACATTTTCTGCAGTTATCCTATCTACGTGCGCGGTGATTTTTATATCAGAGTTTACGGTGCTTAGTGTGATTTTTGCTGATAACGCCTTGTTTACGCCGATGCGTGAGGGGT
>JADFYL010000189.1 GCA_015233045.1 Nitrospirota bacterium
TGAAAACTGTTGACGAGCTGGAGTTTTCCGTGAGGTCGCAGAATTGCCTGAAGAATGCCGACATCAAGTATATTTATGAGCTGGTTCAACGAAATGACCATGAGATGTTAAAGATGAAAAATTTCGGCAGAAAATCTCTTGACGAAATACGGGAGGTACTGCTGACTCTGGGGCTTGATTTTAATATTAAGATAGATATGGATGCCGTCAGAAGGGAACTGAAAATAGAAAATGGAGGAGGCTGACCATGCGCCATAAGATAGACGCCAGACATTTCAACAGGACGGCAAATCAGCGAAAGGCCCTTTTCAGGAGCCTGATAACCGCCGTGCTGGAGTATGAGAGGATAGAGACAACCTTAATCAAGGCCAAGGCCGTCAAAGGGTTAGTTGAGAAGATGGTTACATTAGGCAAAAAAGGGGATTTGCACGCCAAACGTACGGCGCTGGCAAACATTCCAAACAGGAAGGTTATAGCTAAGCTGTTTGCTGATATCGCCCCGCGTTTTGCGGACAGAAACGGTGGATATCTCAGGATTGTCAGGACACGCAGGAGGTTGAAAGACCAGGCGGAGATGGCGGTTCTGGAATTCGTTGATTACGTTGTTGCCGTCACTCCCGCAAAGGATGACAAGAAAAAGGATAAATCATAATGCAGGATGTCCTATGGATTATATTGTTTCTCGTGGCATGGATAGTCTTGCAGGTGTTTGTCCTGCCAAGGTTCGGTGTCAGAACCTGAGCGTCGAACCTTAAGGAGTCGTGTGCTCCTAAAAACGATGTCAAGCAGGACAATACCAAGACAGGCCGTTGATGTGTCTGTGGACATGATTGCCTTGAGCTTGGTGTGTGGCCCGATGCGTGGATTACGTGGATAAAATATACGAACTGGTAAATAGCAAGAAAAAAGATTACAGGACATATGACTTTACGCAGGAGCAGGGCGACGCCTTGAAGTCCTTTTTTGACCTGGCGCAAGAGCTGAACGACATTGAAGACCTGTACAGCCTGTGTGTGGTTATTCCCAAGGTATTTCTTAATCTTGACGCCAAGCTCTACCTCTCAGGACAGAAAACCACCAATATGGTGCTTTTTGCCAGGACCGAAGAGAGTGATGAGTATATAAATTCGCCGATGCCACAGCATATCATGCCTGCCGACAGGCCGTACAGACTTAAAGGCAGCCTTATTCTGACCATCAGGGGAAAAAAATTTCAGACTGACTCATCCACTAACCCCGACAATATACTGGGTTTCCTGGAGGTATATCCAAATACTGGCCTTAACGAGGCCGACGAGCTGTTCCTTGAGAAATACGCCAACCGCATAGGATACAATATTCACAACAGATACCTGCAGAATAAAAACATTGAGCATCTAAAATTTATACAAACCCTCGTGGCCGACATTGAGCATAATATTATCGTTCCCAATATGATATTCAAGTTATTTTTGCGGAGGCTCAAGGGTAAGATAGCTAAAAACACGGAAATAGAAAAACTCCTGATAGCGTATGCCATTGAAGACCAGTGTGATACTATCTGCATTGAGCGGCTGCTTGATGAGCTTACAGAGGTCAATATAGGGCTTACGGATGAGTTCCAGAGCATTGAGAGGCACTACAAAAGCACGACCTTGTTTTTAGAGACACTGCTTCGAAAAAGCCATTTCGACAAGGGTCACCTCACGCTGCGCACTAAGTCCTGCAACATGCGCCGCGATGTTATAATTCCCCAACTGGAGAGATTCCTCGAAAGGTTTGATGAGATGGGAATCGAGGTTGATGGAAGCAGTTGCGGCACAGAGGGTGATGCGATTATCAGTGTGGTTGACGTTGGGCTAATTGCCCAGGTATTCGCGAATCTGTTTTCCAATGCCCTGAAATACGCCTCCGTTGTTATTACTCCAGCCAGAGAGAATAAGAAATTTATGAGATATGGGCGTGAAATAATAAAAGACTATTTTGGCCCGGGTAAGGATGGTGTGAAGTTTAATGTGTTCAGCTCAGGGCAGCATATAAAGCCGGAGGAGAGAGCCAGGATATTCGAAGAGGGCTATAGAGGCTCAAACGTGGCACAAAGGCCGGGCACGGGGCATGGCCTGACATTTATCAAAAACGCGGTTGAAATAC
>JADFYL010000085.1 GCA_015233045.1 Nitrospirota bacterium
CAGGCAAACTGCGCTGCATCGGGGCAACCACATATGAAGAGTACAAGAATTATTTTGACAAGGACAGGGCGCTCTCAAGGCGGTTTCAGAAGATTGAACTGTCCGAACCCACAATTGACGAGACATATAAGATATTAAACGGACTGAAATCCCGTTACGAGAAATTCCATAACGTAAAATATACGTCAAAGGCGCTAAGGGTCGCCTCAGAGCTGTCGGCGAAGTATATCAACGACAAATTCCTGCCCGACAAGGCCATAGACGTAATTGACGAGGCGGGGGCATACCTGAAACTCAACTCCCCGGGGCATCACACAGTCGGACCGCTTGAGATAGAGCGCGTTATCTCGAAAATCGCTAAAATCCCGGTCAGGAGCGTAACCACAACTGAGGCTGATAAGCTAAAAACACTTGACTCGCAGTTGAAAAGCAAGGTCTTCGGGCAGGACGGCGCGATAAACTCGCTTGTTACCGCGATAAAGCGTTCGCGCGCCGGGCTTGGCACCGTTGACAAACCGACCGGCTCATTTCTCTTTACCGGTCCTACGGGTGTGGGCAAAACAGAGATTGCCAAACAGTTGGCCGAGTCGCTGGGAATCAGCTTTATACGGTTCGATATGAGCGAATACATGGAAAAACACACCGTTGCGAGGCTCATTGGGTCGCCCCCGGGCTATGTGGGATTTGAACAGGGCGGGCTTCTTACCGACGCCGTCAGAAAGACCCCCTACTGTGCCGTCTTGTTTGACGAGATAGAAAAGGCGCACCCCGACGTGTTTAACATCCTCCTTCAGATAATGGACTACGCCACCCTCACAGACAACAACGGGAAAAAGGCCGATTTTCGCAACGTCATAGTTATCATGACCTCAAACGCGGGTTCGCAGGAAATGGACAGAAACACAATCGGCTTTGGCGACAGGACTAAGGACACGGCCTCAAAGGGAAAAGACGCCCTGAATAAGTTATTCAGCCCTGAGTTCAGAAACCGGCTTGACGACACGATACATTTTAACCCGTTAAATCACGAGATCATGCTTCTGGTAGTGGATAAATTCATCGGGGAACTCATAGAGCAGCTCCACAAAAAGAGGGTATCAATAGAGGTATCAGACGAGGCAAGGCGGCGTCTTGCCGAAAAGGGTTACGACAGACGCTACGGCGCGCGCCCCCTTGGCAGGGTAATCCAGACGGAGATAAAAACAGCCCTCTCTGAGGAGATACTCTTTGGCAGGCTTCAAAAGGGCGGCAAGGTCTGTGTTGATATAGTAGACGGCAAGATTGACTTCACGTACGAGACGCAAGACAGGTAAGTGCCGGTCTTTGCGCTTTCAGAAGATTTGCTATTTCCCCCTCCTGAGCTGGCTGAAGACGATGGACTACTGGCCATAGGCGGGGACCTCAGCCGTGAGCGCATTCTGAAGGCATACACAATGGGGATATTCCCCTGGTACATGGAAGAACACCCGATCCTATGGTGGTCGCCTGACCCAAGGCTGGTGTTGTTTCCTGATGAGTTCATAATATCAAGGAGTATGCGTCAGACGATCAACAGAAACATATTCGACATAACCTTTGACCGCGCATTTGTTGACGTAATGAGAAACTGCGCCAACGCAAAAAGGAAGGACGGCGATGGGACGTGGATAAACGATGACATGCTTAAGGCCTATACGGGGCTTTACGAGATAGGCTATGCGCATTCGGTTGAGAGCTGGTCAGGGGACCAACTTGTGGGTGGGCTATATGGTGTTGCGCTTGGGGGGGCGTTTTTTGGAGAGTCCATGTTCGCGCTGAGACCTAACGCCTCAAAGGCCGCGCTTGCCGCTTTGGTCAATAAACTTATCGAATGGGGGTTTATGTTTATTGATTGTCAGGTTGTAACGCAGCACCTAAAGAGCCTCGGCGCAAGGGAAATCTCCCGCATAGATTTTAAAGTCTTATTAGAGCGTGCGCTGAAACTTCCCGCTCACCACGGCAAATGGCCCTAAATCTATTAACTAACTAAGGAGTAATACCCATGTTTAGGACAATATTGTCAATCGTATCAATAGTTTTACTGGCAATTTCAACCGCATATGCTGACACCGGCGCGGTTACAAGCGCCGCAGCGCAGTACAAAGACGGCGACGTAGTCCTTGATGGATACATCAGCCATAACAAGGCAACGCAGGGGAAAAGCCCGGCTGTTATTATAGTGCATGACTGGATGGGCTCGGGGGATTTCACTAAGGAACAGTCGCGCCGCATAGCGGAACTTGGGTACGTCGCCTTTGCGGCAGATATATATGGAAAAGGGGTGAGGCCAAAAAACGCCGATGAGGCAGGCAAATTGGCGGGCAAGTACAAGGGCGACCGCAAACTTGTGCGTGAGCGGATGAAGGCCGCGCTGGATTACGTGAGGACATTGGAGTACGTGGATACGGGGCGCATAGCGGTGATAGGGTATTGTTTTGGCGGGATGGTGGCCCTGGAGCTTGCGAGGGATGGGGCGGATATTGTGGGGGTAGTAAGCATCCACGGCGGGCTTGACACGCCAGACGCAAAGTCAAGTAACATCAAGGCAAAGGTGCTTGTCCTACGCGGCGCTGATGACCCATCTGTGCCAAAAGAGGATGTGGAGACGCTTCAGAAGGAGTTGCGCGCTTCTGGTGTTGACTGGTATATGACGGCCTATGGAAACGCGGTTCACGCGTTTACAAATCCAAAGGCAGGGACAGACAACTCAAAGGGCGCGGCGTATAACGAAAAAGCCGACAAGAGATCATGGGTGGCGTTAAAGGAGTTCTTCAAAGAGATATTCTCAAAATGAACACGCCAAAATAAAGATGCGGGTTGTTGAAATATCAAAGGGGTGCGGAACTCAGCGACAGGGCTGCCAAAGAGATAGCGGAAGTCTTTAGGGAAATCGTTGAAGACCGGCTGACCACGAAAACAGACCTTGAAATGGCTAAGTTTGAGCTTAAAACAGAGATAGCGAAGTCTAAATCCGATATAGAACTTGGAATAGCGAAGGCCAAAGTCAAGACATTAAAAATGTGGCTGATTATAGTCTGGGTCGCGCAGTTATTTGCAATGTTCGCCATGTTCAAGGCTTTTATTAAGTAATATACGCTATTTTCCTAAGCTGTCACCCCATTCTTACTCCATATCCTAAAAAGACTGGGCTCCTGCTTCCGCAGGAGTGACAACCTTTATGTTACGCTATTATAATTTCTATTTAGTGTGACATTCCCGATAGTTAAGTCATTTTAAATAACATAAACCATAAACACTTTCTGATTCTGCTGACATGATTTATGTTCCATTTACGTAACAATAGTAACATTATTAAATAAAATAATAATTGTTGACAAATGAAAAATGTATATATATAATATTGGCGTGTGCTGTTGATTTACGTTGTGTACTCCTTAAAATAAGGACATTATAACTCACTCCCGCCCTGCTTCAATTTCCCTGATTGTCTGCTCAAACGGTATCGCTTCGTCTCCTGAGGATTTTGCCGCGTCATAGGCCCGGATACATTCTAATTCTTCCAACTCTTCAAGTATTTTCTCGTAGTCTTCTATTGAGAAAATCACACCTGTTCGCTGCCCTTTATCGTCTGTAATGAACTGCTCTTTAAGGACGCTCATTTTACATCCTCCTTCGGCCATGAGAAACCCCGCTTGCCATGCCTTGCCTATTATAACAGGATTACATGTGTAAATTCACGCACGCATTGTATGAAAAGTTGCCCGCAGGGGTTGCGCGGATTGAATTAGCCGCCGCATTTTTGTTATGGTTACTTCATGCAACATTGTTTGAGTAAATATACAGAGGTTAAACATACGGCAGTTAAATATATAACAGTCGTCCTGTTGGTTGTTCTGTCTTGCGTTTTGTATCCATTTGGGGATTGTTTGCCGTGGGATGATTCTGGACTTGTCAGCCGCCTTTATTTCCTCCCGCCTCACCTGTTCGCACCGAGGGGTAAGGAGAATCTTACTAAAATTATTCGCTGGAAGCGTATATTCAGCGAAGAGGATATTGATTACGACATCAGGCTCCTCAAATATAAAAAAAATAACGGTATTGAACTCAAGACCTCTTGCCAAAATCTTGTTGCCGGTTGGCATAGGCTCATGGAAGATAACCATCTGTCTATGATTCACAGAAAATGTCTGCAAAATAATATCCCCCCTGAGATTGTCTTTTTAGCGCTGGCCGAATCTAATTGGAACAAAGACGCCGCCTCACCCGCCGGGGCAAAGGGCTACTGGCAGTTTATGCCCGCTACCGCCAAGTCATACGGCCTGCTCAACGCCCACTCCGACCACAGGTCCCACCCTGAACGAAGCACTGACGCCGCCATCAAACTCCTTAAAGATAACTATAATCTGACAAAAGGCTGGGACAGGCAATATCACATCAACCCAAAAACCGTATCCAATAACGACCGATGGCTCTGGGCGTTCTGGTCATATAACAGCTCGCCAAGCTCAGTCGCCCACTCCTACAGAAAACTGCGTGGCAAACCGGCCAAGTTCTCCATCTACTCAGACAGCGATGAAAACGCTAATTACGTCAATAAAATATTCGGCATTCGAGAGGCACTAAAGGCATACATTATCAAATCAAAGAAATCCCCGGCGCCGAAAGCGCCGTCACAGGCTGATACGCTCTACGCCCAATACCTTAATACATGGTTTGATATGCCTCTGCCTGAGCGCCTGAGCGCCCTTGAGGAAATCAAACGCCAGTACATTGCCCAGAAAAAACCAGTCCCCCCCGATGTTACAAGACAAATCAATTATATCTCTAAAATTCTTTAATTACAGGTCAAGGAGGGTTACCCTCCTTGCGGGAGTTTGAGGGCAGCGCCCTCATGTCGTTAAATTTGTGTTATAATCCTTCGAAGGGCCTTATGAACGATAAACGTTTAATATTAATCTCCATATTACTTGCGTGCCTGTCCTGTCTCGTTTACATACCTGCGCTCAATAATGACTTCGTCAGCTACGACGATAACATATACATTACCGAAAACTACAGGGTTAAAGATGGCTTTACGGCAGATGGCCTGAAGTGGGCATTTACAGAATCTTATGATTCAAACTGGATTCCGCTGACATGGTGCACACATATGCTTGACGTAGAGCTTTATGGTATGAACCCCGCGGGTCATCACCTGACCAACATCTTAATCCACGCGCTTAGTACCGCTTTTTTATTCCTCTTTCTATGTCGAGCGACCAATAGCCCATTCGCAAGCGCCCTTGCCGCGGCGTTATTTGGAATCCATCCCCTGAATGTTGAATCAACCGCATGGGTGGCGGAGAGGAAGAACGTCCTGTCCACATTTTTTTGGATTACTGCCGCGTGTGCTTATGTTGGTTATGTGAGGCGGTATAATTCGGGGCAGCGCTGGATGGCACTGTTTATTACCTCACTATTGTTGTTTGCCTTGTCGCTCATGTCAAAGCCTATGGCTGTTACGTTTCCATTTGCGCTGCTGCTTATTGACTATTGGCCTTTGAGTCGGTTGACAGACAAGACAGCCTTACAGCGAGTGATAGTCGAGAAAATCCCCTTTTTTTTCTTTACGGCGGCATTTATATTTATAACCCTGAACGTGCAGCACGCCTCAATTGCCGGATTTGAGCTGCTTTCCTTTAGTTACAGGATTTCAAACGCCCTTACTTCTTATATTTCCTATATAGGGAAGATGCTCGTGCCAACCCATCTGGCCGCCTTTTATCCATACCTGCCAATAAAATCTCCCTGGCCCGCAATCGGCTCAGGCGCGCTTTTGATTGTTATAACCACCGCAGTGTTTCTTATGAGAAAGACCCGACCATATCTCATCGTGGGGTGGTTTTGGTATCTGGGGACGATGGTGCCAGTTATACAAATCGTGCAGGTTGGGCTTGCCCCTATGGCTGACCGTTATGCCTATGTGCCGCTTATTGGGATTTTCATGATGATTTCATGGGGTGCGTGGGATATATTAGAGCTGGCGCGCTGGCGTAAAACCATATTCATTATTCTATCAGCTTTGATTATCGCAGTGTTCAGCCTCTTTACGTTGAGGCAAATCGGCTACTGGCGGGACTCAGGCACATTATTTAAGCACGCCCTTGAGGTGACTAAAAACAACTACGCCGCCTATAACAGTTACGGTGTGCATCTGCTCAAACAAAACAGATTCAACGAGGCGCTTGAGGAGTTTTACAAGGGGCTTGAGATAATGCCCGCTGACCCGCTACTTAATTTCAACGCGTGGAGTACGCTTACCTACTTGGGAAAGGCGGAGGAGGCCAAAAAGTATTACGCTAATTCGCTGCCATACTGGAAAGAAGGCAGACAGCCTCATCTGTACAAACTCCTTGCCATTTCCTATATGAAAGAGAAAAATTACGGCGAGGCCATCGTATATTTCAAAAAATCTCTTGAGCTTAACCCCAAAGAGCTTGACGCGATGAACTATGTCGGCCTCGCGCTGATGGCCGTGGGTAAAAACGATGAGGCTCTCACGTATTTCAACCGCGGCCTCTCTCTTGAGCCTGGCACATGGGAGATGGTCTTTAACCGCGGCCTTGCGCTCATTGCCCTAGGACGGCCATCTGAGGCCGCGGCGGCCTTCAAAGAAACCCTTGCCCTTAATCCAAGATACGCACCGGCAAAGAACAAACTTGATATTTTAGAGAAAAATAATTGATACGCGATAATAATCTTAGAATGCCGGTTGTCCTTGCCCTCTGCCTTATTACGTTCGGGGCATATTTCGGCCTCAAGGACTGCGGCTTTGTCAATTATGACGATTATAAATACGTAATTGATAACTACAACATACAGGGCGGCATTACTATAAACAGTATCCTATGGGCGCTCAAAACGTCCTACTTCTCGTACTGGCACCCGCTTACGTGGATTTCACATATGGCCGATATTTCTCTCTATGGATTAAACCCGCGCGGCCACCACCTGAGCAGTCTGGTGATTCACATGGAGGCGGTGGCGGCCGTATTTCTTTTCCTGAACTATGCAACTGGAAAGTTATGGCAGAGCGCCTTTGTGGCCGCGCTGTTTGCAGCTCATCCTATGAATGTGGAGTCAGTGGCGTGGGTGTCTGAGAGGAAGAATGTGCTATGCGCGTTGTTTTGGTTTATCACCGCCGCTGCCTATGTCAATTACGCAAGGGGTCCGGCGGTTGGCCGTTACGTTGCCGTGTTCTTGTGTTACCTGTGTGCCCTGATGTCAAAACCGATGGCCGTGACGCTGCCGCTTGTGATGCTCATTCTTGATTTCTGGCCGCTTGGCAGGTTTAGGATAAAATCGGCACTGCGATTAATCTTAGAGAAGACGCCATTTCTTGCGCTCTCCCTGCTCTCTGGCCTATTTACAATATACGCTCAGGCTAAAAACGAGGCCGTAGCACCGCTGTCGGAGTCTTCCACCGTTTATCGCCTGTCAAGTGCCGCGTTTTCCTATATGACATACTTGGGGAAGGCCGTTTGGCCTGTTGAACTTTCTGTTTTTTATCCTTATAAAGAGATCAGCTCAGCGTGGCCGGTAGTGTTTTCAGTCATTGCCCTGACGGCCATTACAGCACTTGCCGTTTGGATTAAAAAATCCCGCCCATACGTCTTAGCCGGTTGGCTCTGGTTTTTGGTGACACTATTGCCGGTGCTTCAGCTTGTGCAGACCTCTGCCGCCCCGATAGCAGACCGCTATGCCTATATCCCCTTTGTTGGTGTCTTTATAATTGTCTCATGGGGAATTTCCGACATTCTCAAGAAAGTCAGAAATATCCTGACGATCTCTGCCTCTTCTGTAGTTATTGTCCTGTCGCTTATGACATTCAAACAGACCGGCTACTGGCAGGACACGGGCACACTTTTTAAACACGCCATTGACGTGACAGAAAATAATTTCCTGGCCTACAATCTATACGGTACACATCTGTTGTCAACTGGCAGGACAGACGAGGCCATTGAACAATTCAAGCTCGCCCTGATTATTATGCCGGATTACCCGGCCCTGAATTTCAACATGTGGAGTGCCCTGATTATAAAAGGCAAAAATGCTGAGGCATCCTCATATTTCGAGAAATCGCTGCCTTACTGGGCGGTTGAGGGGGACTCCCCCGTGTTGAAACTTGGAATTTCCTTCTTAAAGCAAAAAAAATATGCCACAGCGCTGGAGTTTTTTCTAAAGGTATTGGTAATCAACCCTCAGAATACATTAGTATATAAGTACATAGGGATGGCGTTGATGGGGCTGCGTCAGTACGGAGACGCGCTGGCATATATAGACAAAGGCATTGCGACCTTGCCTGACAACTGGGAACTGTTTTTACAGAGGGGGCTTGTGCTTAAGGAGATGGGAAGACAAGATGAGGCCGTATTGAGTTTCAAAGAGGCAAGGCGCCGTGCACCCAACGCCCAAGTCATCAACGACACATTTAAATCGGTGCTGACCCCATGAGCATCGAAAAGACTGGCTACGCGCCCGAAAAAGTCTTTCTTATCCTTGGGATTGTCTTTGGCCTACTGTTTGTAATCATAATACCGCCCTTTCAGGCACCTGACGAGACAAACCACTTCTACCGCTCGTATCAAATCTCAGAAGGCAAGGTTTTAGCTGACAGGCGCGACGGCGATGTCGGGGGAATGCTGCCCGCATCACTCATCAAAACTGCAAAAACTCTCTCTAAGAATATCCCCGGCCACCCGGAAAACAAACAGGAAGCCAGTGAAATCATAGAGGCGTTTAATATCCCCATTAATGAAGACAGCAGGACATTCCTGAATTTCCACTACACGGTGCTCTATAGCCCGGTGCCGTTTATACCGCAGGCGGCGGCTATTTACGCGGGGAGACGCGCGGGGCTAACGGTGCTGTGGTTAATGTATGTCGGCAGGATGGCAAATCTTTTTGTGTGGCTTGCCCTGATGTATTTGTCAATAAGGACGGCGCCTGCCTATAAGTGGCTCTTCGTCTTTGCTGCCCTGATGCCCTTGTCGTTGTTTCAGGGGGCGTCGCTTTCGGCGGACGCATTTACCAACGCCGTGAGTTTTCTGTTTACCGCAGCGGTGCTGAGGGCGGCCTCGGACAAGGAACATCTTAAAATGAACCTATTGGGCATCTTACTGCTCTCTTTGCCTCTTACAATGTCAAAACACGCGTATTTTCCCTTGCTGCTGTGTTTTTTTCTCATACCGCGGTCATTTTTCCCATCGAAAAGGGGCTATATAGCCGCCTTTAGCGTATTGTTTATCGTTAATCTTTCGGTCAATCTCTGGTGGTCGTCAAAGGTTGGCTATCTGGTAGTGGCGTATAATAATGGGCTTGACGTGTCTCCAGAGAGACAGTTGAGCTTTGTATTAGAACATCCGCTTACCTATGCCGGGACGTTTATCAGGACTATTGTGAGGCAGTGCCGGTTTGGCTGGTTTACCGTTGTGGGGAAGATGGGGTGGCTGGATACGAATATGCCGGAGATATTTCAGAAATCTTACGTATGGGTATTGGCGCTGGTCGCGGCGTTTGCCGCACAGGGGCCGCTTAATATCAGTATAAGAAAAAAAGCGATAATTTTTATGGCCATATTTTCCTGCGTCTTTTTGTTTTCCATATCGGAGTATCTGATTTGGACGCCAGTTGGCAATGCGTTCATTGACGGCCTGCAGCCGAGGTATGTTATACCGCTTCTGCCGCTCCTTTTTATGTTATTGGGCAATAATATTCTGGTAAAATTTTTAGGAAAAGGCCGCTTGCGTGAGTTAGTAATGGGCGCTTACCTGCTGTTTTCTTTGATGTTAGCGTTATTTGTAATCGTAATAAGGTATTATGTGCAGATAGATTGACAATGGGCAGATTGAACAATATTATCAGACTTCTGAGGCCAAAGCACTGGGTTAAGGGTATGTTCTTGTTTGCCGCGCCGTTTTTTGGAGGGGAGTTGCTCTCATGGGGGACGCTCTCTGCGGCTCCAATAGCCTTTCTGGCGTTTTCTTTCGCAGCGAGTGCCTCATATATAATTAACGACATCGCCGACAGAAAGACAGACCGCTTGCACCCGGATAAAAGACAGAGGCCAATTGCCTCAGGTGAGGTTTCTATTGCAACTGGCACCGCGATAGTCGCATTGCTGCTGACCGCATCGGCTGCTATGGCTTATTTTATCAATTACACATTCCTCGCATACATAATCGTCTACTTGTCCATACAGGCATTTTATTCTATGTCATTTAAGAACACGGCGGTGCTGGACATCTTTTGTATAGCGTCGGGGTTTGTGGTGAGGGTGCTTGCCGGAGGGGCGGCATTTGCCGTACCTATCTCGGACTGGCTGTTTCTCTCAATGTTTATGATTTCACTCATGCTTGCCACGGGTAAGAGAATCGGTGAGGCGAAACTCCTCCATGAAAATGCAGCGGCACACAGGGAGAGCCTGACCGGCTTCACACCGGCGCTGCTTAACGACATACTCCTGATAACCGCCGCGGCGTCGCTTGTGTTTTATGCCATGTACACGATAGAGCAGTACAAGAACTTTCTATATACCGTGCCGGTTGTTACTTTCGGGCTGTTCAGATATTTGATGCTTGCCAAAGAGGGTAGGGGCGACCCGACAGACGCTATGACGGGCGACGGACTTTTATCCCTTACGGTTATCATTTGGCTCTTGTCTGTCGGCATAATAAGATATGGCCGCCTGTGGGGGATAAACTAACTAATGAAGGTATGTTTTTACAGATATTCCCTAAGAAACAGGGGCGGGGACAGGGCGGTTATAGAATACGCCAACCATCTGGCGCGGTCTGGATACGAGGTCACGTTTTGCCTGAATGTGCTTGATACCGTTTTTTCCTTGGAACCCTCCATAAGGCTCGAATATATAAAAATTCCCACACCAATTGGGACGATACTAAGCGGCGCTATAAGGAAACTGCCGTATGACATCGTGTTTGTAGATATTATCCACCTTGCTGTCCCGCTTGGACTAAGAAACACTGTGGTGTATCTTGCCCAGGCCTACGACGCGCTGTACTATGAAACTCCAGCTCAACAGGTGGCGATAAACCTCTTATATAAAATATATTTCTCGCGCCGAGGGGCCTTCAGTATATCTATCTCCGATGTCCTTTCGGCTATACTAAAAGAAAAATTCGGCACTGTTAAGAACATTGACGACAAACTCAAGACAGTAGTCCTTGGCATAGACCACCAGAGATTCTACCCCGAAGCCGATGACGCGTTAATTAGGGAAAAACAAGGCAGGGCGGCGATTGTTGTCCTGTCGCGCGGGGATACGTTCAGAAAGGGATTCGATATAACCACCGCCGTACTGAACGAAACAGCCGACGAGTTGGGGGACAAGGCGGAGGTATGGGTATGCGGAGACGCCGTGGAGTTTCATCTAAAAACGAGGCATTTCGGAAGACCTGGAGACAACGAACTGAGACACATCCTAAGCAGTGCGGACATATTATTATACCCGTCGCGCCACGAGGGGTTTGGACTTTTCCCGCTTGAGGCGATGGCTTGTGGTCTGACGGTGCTGACAACGCCGACAGTCCCATACGTTACAGATGGCTATAACGCCTTTGTGACGAGGCCAAATATTGAAGATGTCAAAAAAACGCTCCTCAGCGCCCTGCAAAATGATGAGCTACGAAAAACCATCAGAGAAAACGGGCTTCTTACGGCAAAAAACTACGATATAATGAAAAGCAAACAGGAGTTCGAGGGTATAATCAGGAATGTTACTCAAATATATCTTTGACGTTAACCTGAAGGCCATCAATGACTTTAGACGTAACCATGCCTTCAACCTCTGCAAATGAGTACCTTACATATTCGCCGCTTTCAAGAGTTAATATCTCTATAGCCATGAAATCCGGGAATATAACCCAATATTCCGGTACACCGTATTTCTCGTATATCTCTTTCTTAATATATACATCCCTGTTTAATGTCCCGGGGGAGATTATCTCGCATACCATGTCAGGCACACCGCGTATCCAGTCCTGCTCTATGCCTTCGTTTTCATTTCTAACAAAGAATATGTCGGGTTGAAGCCTATTTTCACCTTCTTCAAAGATAACGTCAAGAGGAGAAAAATATACAAATCCCAGTTTGTTATGTTCAACAAATCTATCTAACTGCCTAAAAATCTTCACGGCTATTCTTTGGTGCTTCCTGAAGGGACTATGCGTCATGACTTCCTCTCCGTTGATAATCTCCGTAAGATCGAAATCTTTCTCAATCCCGATAGTGGCATTCATGAACATAGTATAGCACTTGCCTTACTGTTTTGTCGCTACCGGAAAGCTCCCCAAGCTCCGATATAGGAATTTGCACCTATCGATAAAAAGGGTTTTTGAGAG
>JADFYL010000086.1 GCA_015233045.1 Nitrospirota bacterium
ATCTCAATCTCCAGTTTGGCTCTTATTATATCGGGAAACCTTATTTCAACCGTTGCCCTTTTGTCCTCAAGCGAAACCGCATCCTCCGTAACAGACACTATTGTTCCGGTAAAGCAGTTGTCCTTTGCCCCGGCCACTGCCTTTGTCACGATTTTAGCAAGTTTGCCTGTGTATTTTATAAAATCGGCCTTATTTCTAAGCGGCCTGTCAATACCGGGGGAGGTTACTTCAAGCGTATATCCACCCTTGAGTATGCCCTCTACGTCAAGCATAGCGCTAAGGTCTCTGCTCATGCCCGCGCAGTCGGCGATGGCGACCGCAGGGTCTTTGTCTATCGTTACTCTCAATATCTTTCTTGCTCCTTGTCCTTTTAATTCCACGCTAAACAGCTCCACAGACCTTTGCAGGGCTGCCTCCTTAGCTATCGCCTCAAGGCGTCTCATTATCTCTATGCCCAAATTCCCATGCCCATAAAACAAAAGAGTGGGTTATTCCCACTCCTGAAATGAGAAAACTATCTCTCTCTGTGATTGTATCTTTATTTTTCATTAAAAGTCAAGCACTTTTAAAAAGGCCGTATGGGCCAAGTCTACAATGTGCGGGTGAAGCCGGTTGGAGATTACTGCGAGAGCTAATGTCGCGGCATTAACTTTTTGCGGGGATTTGCAGTACCCTGCCGGTTTTAATCTTCAAGGGGTCGTCAATGGAGTTGAGCTTCATTAAGTCCTTCACGGAAACATTATACATCTTCGCAATTGAGAACAGGTTTTGACCGGCTATGACTTTATGATTTTTGACTATCTGTGGTTTAGGTTTAGATTTTTTGGCAGTGTCCGCGCGCTCAGGCGTTGGTTTGTCTGATAGGACCGCCACAGGGGGCTTTTTTTCTTTTTTAGGCTGCGCTGACTGGCTCGTCTCAGGCTTTTTTGCGGTGTCCGCCTTCGGCTTTGTGTCTGTTTTGGGGATGCTTGCCGTAAGTGGCGCGCCGGGCTTTATGTGAACGGCCTTTTCCGGCTGAGGTTCTTTTTTTTTTGACGTATCTGATTTTGAAGCTACACCAGTCTTCCGTGTTTGGGTGGATGACTTAGCCTGCTGCTGCGGTGGTGGCGTCTCTGTTTTGACCTGGTATTTTAACGAGTCTTTAGTGCCGGGCGGCAGCTTTAAAAAATAATCGCAGGGAAGCGATGTCTTCGACGCCATTACGGATGGTTTTAATTCGGGGTTCAGGCGTTTGATCTCTTCTAACGAACAAGCGGCCGCAATGGCGCTTACCTTCATGGATCTGCCCGTGCGCAGGACCTCGTATTCCTTTGGGTACATAAATTCCACGTCACCGAAGTAACTTTGATAATCTTCGAGGATTTCTAAAACGGCTAAAAATTCGGTATAATAATTCCTTGACGCAAAACCAAAGGAAGGGCCTTTATATTTTTCCACTATCTCCGATATATCGCTGGTGGAGAGGTCTTTTTTGGCCCTTGACAGCCCTGACGCGCCGTGATTATACGCCGTTACGGCCAAAGGCCATGAACCAAGCTGTGCGTAGTTGTCCAGTAAAAGCCTTGCCGCCGCCCTGGTTGACTTCTCAGGGTCTATTCTTTCATCCACAATTGAGTTCATCCTGAGAAATATCCTGCCCGTGGAATCGGTAAATTGCCATATTCCCGCAGCCTTTGCCCATGAATAGGCCGATACGTCAAAGGACGACTCAACAAATGGCAGCCTTGTCAACGCCACCGGGACGCCCTCTTCTCTAAAAATCCTTTCCATTTCTTTCAGATACAGTGTTGATTTTGACAATGCCTTCTGGAAACGGTCCTTTTGTCCGACTTGTGCCCTTAGACGTTCTGCCGCCTCAGAGAACCTGTTCGCACCCTCAATGCCACTGAACATCTCATATACGCGAGACTCCTCCGATGACAGATTATTTATCTCATCCGGGTCATCGGGCTTGAGTTTATCCAGCTTAAGGAGTATTTCCCTGTATTTGCTTATCTCAAAAGACAGCACTCCAATTCTGGCCTTTTTTGAGTTGCTCTGGTCTTCTGTTAAGTCAACTACCGAATAAATAATGTTTAAATACCTGTTGTCGTGGATAACGGCCTGTTTAGTTGTGTACAGGGTGAATATCTTTATCCAGAAATCAACTTGTGGCCGAAGCGGCGCCGGACAAGAAAAGAGCGGGGACTCAGGCAGTGAGAACCTATTTTCTGACGCAGCCGACGCACCTGACACCCCGGCAAGGCTCAAAACCAGAAGAACCGCCACACATCTTAGGATTAATTTTAACCACTTCGCCATCAGCCCCCTATAATACCAGCAAACGAAAAAAAGAACAAGGGGGGCAACAGCCCGTAAAGACCTGACTCCAGCAATTTTTCTTGTGATATAACCTCTGGATTCATTATAATCTACGTGCTGATGTTGACCGTGGGAAATATTGTTACATTTATAGCGGGGCTGTCCGTCGGTGCCCTTGTGGGCTGGCTCATGGTCAGCCGCCGTTTGCTTAGCGATCATTATTTAAAGTGCTCCGCGCTTGAAGGCAACCTCAAGGCCGCCGAGGCACAGCTTAACTCACTCAAAGGACAGCTTGCCGATAAGGCCAACGAGATAATATCCCTTAGAGAAGACCTGTCGGACGCGCGGCAGTCCCACGCCGTCTTGCAGACTAAACTCGTTGCCTCAGACGAAAACCTCAAGGCACAGCGGGGTATTATCGAAAACGCCAAAAAAGACCTCACCGACACCTTTACGGCTCTATCGGCGGTTGCCCTAAAGAGCACATCCGAGGACTTTATCAGGCTGGCGAATGAGTCCCTTGAGAAAATCCTCTCAGAAACTAAGGGCAGCCTCGGCCTCCATCAGGAAAAAATCCATGGCCTTGTCTCCCCGCTCACTGAGACGCTGAAAAAGTACGAGGAGCAAATCCAGAAACTCGAATCTAAATGGGACAGGGACCACGGAAGCCTCGCCACACATATTCAGAACATAGTGCTTTCCAATCAGCAGCTTCAAAAGGAGACATCCAATCTCGCAACCGCCCTCAAAAACCCCCAGATCAGGGGACGCTGGGGTGAAATCCAATTGACACGCACCGTAGAGCTTGCCGGCATGGCGGAACACTGCGACTTCAACCTGCAAACCTCTGTGGACACAGACACAGGGCGCCTAAGACCGGACATGATAATACATCTGCCATCAAACAGGGACATCGTCGTGGATTCTAAGGTCTCTCTCATTGCCTATGTCGAGGCCGTATCCTCAGACACTCCAGATGACAACAGGGCGATATTGTTTAAAAAACACGCGCGGCATGTCAGAGACCACATGGAGAGATTAGCACAGAAGGCATACTGGGAGCAGTTTAAGAAGTCACCGGAGTTTGTCGTCCTGTTTTTACCCGGGGAGTCGTTCTTTAGCGCCGCGCTCGAATATGACATTGCGCTCCTTGAGGACGCCGCCTCAAAGAGGATTATAATCGCCACCCCGTTTACGTTGATTGCCCTTCTGCGCGCCATTGCCTTTGGCTGGAGGCAGGAGCAAATGACTAAAAACGCGGAGCTGATAAGCAAGGCCGCTAAAGAACTATATGAACGGTCAAATGTCTTCATCAGGTACCTTGCTGAGCTTGGGAAGGGTATTAAGAAATCTGTTGACGGGTATAACTCCGTCGTCTCGTCCCTTGACAAGAGACTCCTGCCCACGTTGAGAAAGTTTAAGGAACTTGGCGTTACTGCCTCCGACGAGACAGTTCCTTTAGATGTAATCACTCACGAGCCAGCGCATTTATACTCAGATGAGCAGGGGATGACGTGATAATCAGACAACAGACAGAGGCAATAGAGAAAAGTACATTGCACCCCCGCGCCTGCGGCAGCGCCAGCACAAGGGGACGCCAGACTCCAGAGAAAGAGGGGGATATCCGAACATGCTTTCAGCGAGACAGAGACAGGATTATTCACTGTAAATCCTTCAGGCGCCTCAAACACAAGACTCAGGTCTTTCTTGCCCCAAAGGGCGACCACTACAGGACACGCCTTACGCACGTCCTCGAAGTAGCCCAAATATCGCGCACCATCTCTCGCGCCCTCAGGCTCAACGAAGACCTCACAGAGGCAATCGCACTTGGGCATGACCTCGGACACACACCCTTTGGACACGCTGGGGAGGCGGTGCTGCGAAGAATTCACCCCGGTGGCTTTGACCACTACGTCCAGAGCCTGAGGGTTGTAGATATTCTTGAGAAAAACGGCACCGGCCTTAACCTCACATACGAGGTCAGAAACGGTATTATCAAGCACTCAAAGGGCATGGGTAAGATACTGTCCGACGCTCCAAACGAAATGGCCGACACACTGGAAGGACAGGTAGTTCGTATCTCCGATGTCATCGCCTACCTCAACCACGACCTTGACGACGCCCTCAGGGCAGAGGTCATTCACAAGAAAGACATCCCCGATGATATATCCTATGTACTTGGAAAATCCCACTCCAAGCGTATAGACACTATGGTCAGGGATTTGATTTATAACACATTAGAGGCGGGATTAGAGCGAATCACCATGACTGATGGCATACTTGCCGCCGTAAATAACCTGCGCAGTTTTCTCTACGCCATGGTCTATGAAAGCGATAAACTGAAAGAGGAGTTTCATAAGGCGGAGAATATCGTTCAAAGCCTTTATCAATATTACAGTGAGCACGCGGAGCTTGTTCCTCACCGCGTCATCGGTGCCACGGCGACTGATAGCGATGGGCTGCTTACGCATGTCTGTGACTTCATCGCCGGGATGACAGACCGTTTCGCGCTTATGACTTTTGAGAAGATTTTTATACCGCAGCGCTGGACTGTTTTTTAACCAATATTTGCCCTTGCAAAAATCATGGGCTAAACCATTATAATAGTCCAATGCCTTTGGGAGGTTGGATAATACTGTGATTGACCTGCATACGCACACGTTTTTCAGCGACGGGGAGCTTGTCGCTTCCGAACTTGTCCAAAGGGCATACGCCGCTGGCTATACGGCCATCGCCCTCACTGACCACACAGACAGCAGCAACATTGAGTTTATCGTTGCCAACATCGTAAATGTTGCGGATGACCTCAATCGCCATTGTAATATTAAGGTCATCCCCGGTGTTGAGCTTACCCATGTGCCACCGGCAATGATTGGCACCCTCACAAGCCTTGCCCGGTCAATTGGCGCCCGATTAGTCGTCGTTCATGGAGAGACCATCGTCGAACCAGTCAAAGAAGGCACTAACAGGGCAGCGATTGAGGCCGGAGTTGATATACTCGCGCATCCAGGCCTTATCTCAGACGAGGATTGCCGCCTCGCAAGGGACTGCGGCGTCACGCTTGAGATAACCGCCCGCAAGGGCCACAGTCTGACAAACGGGCATGTTGCCATGAAGGCCTTGCAGTTCGGAGTGCCGCTTGTTATTAACACGGACACACATTCGCCCCATGACCTGATAACTAAGGAAATGGCCGTTAAAGTCCTGCTCGGCGCGGGGATTCCACATGGAAAAGTAGGTGACATTTTTCAACAATCGCAATATTTAACAGATAAACTCTGTAAAAATTTATAATCTAACTGGAGAATACAAATATGCCTAAAGCCATTAAGAAAAGACCGGCTAAACAAAACATTTCTCAAAACGAAATGAAATCATCGTACGAACACCTTAAACACTATCTTGATAAAAATAAAAAACGTTCGCAGCTCATTATGGGCGCAGCCGTTGGTCTTATAGTCATTGTCTCGTTAATCGTAATCTATCGCTCCTATTCGCGCGACCAGGTCTCGGCATTGAACTCACGCGCGTATAACGCCTTTTACAGCCAAAGTTCCCCGTCAGACTCAGAAAAAAGATTAAAGGCGTCTCTGGCCGACTTCCAGCGCTCATACAACGATGAGAAATCCCCGGTTTCACTGCTCTATACCGCGGCGGCACTCATTGAGCTTGGCAACACAGACGAAGCAGAGAAGACCCTTATTCAGTTTAATAACACATACCAGACAGACAACGAACTGCTGCCTATATCGTACTATAAGCTCTTCGGGCTTTATAAGGACAAAGGCGCCTCTGACAAGGCGCTTCAGACTATTGAAAAGCTCTACGCCCTGAAATCCCCGATATTCAAAGACCTTGCACTGTTTGAATGGGCGTCTATACTTTCCGCCTCTGGCAAGGCCGATGCGGCAAAGGGGAAAATGGCGGAATTGGAAAAGGCCTTTCCGATGTCTCCGTATGTGACGAGAAGACCTGACAGCGCGGCTTTGGACAATGCCACTAAGGGCTGAGAAGCTCCTGTCAGTAGCAGCCATAATTTTCATTAGCCTGGCCACAACGGCCTACGCCCTTGATGTGCCCTTGAACACCAATGCCCATGTGTACTTTTCACCGATGGGCGGGGCAACTGAGGCCATAGTTGCTGAAATCGGCAGGGCGAAGGCCGAAATCCTCATCCAGGCATATTCCTTTACCTCAAAGCCGATAGCCGAGGCGCTTGTGAGAGCCAAAAAAACCGGCGTGAACATTGCGGTAATTTTGGACAAGAGCAACCTTTCAGACCAGTACAGCGCCGTAACATTTACAGCTAATGAGGGGATACCGACTTACGTAGACGCTATCCATAACATAGCCCACAATAAGGTTATGATTATTGACAGGGAAACCGTTATCACGGGAAGTTTCAACTTTACAAGATCAGCGGAATTTGAAAACGCCGAGAATCTGTTAGTCATAAAATCAAGAGAGCTTGCCAGTGCATATATCGCTAATTGGACTTTGCACAGACAGCATTCAGAGCAGTACAAAGTGGGCGGGATTTTTAAACCCGAACTAAAAAAACAGGAAATAAATAGGACTTTCAGATATTAAACTGCCCCGCTCTTTTCGCGGCCACATCTAATAATCTATCTCCGTATATGCACCTTTTTTCATCGTTATCGTAAACTCCGTTCCATCATCCACAATTCGAACAGATAGCTTACCACCCATGTTTTTTTCTATTATTGTCTTGGACATATACAACCCCAGCCCGGTTCCTTCTTTTGAAGACTTAGTTGTGAAATACGGATCATATATTTTATCTATAATTTCAGCAGGTATCCCGCCGCCATTGTCTCTTATTACTACATAAACATCTTCTCCCTCGGAAATAGATATATAGATGGTTCCCTTAAAATCATCTATTGATTTAGACCTGCTTACAATTGCGTCCCGTGAGTTATTCAGCAAGTTCAGGATAACTTGTTTAAATTCACCAGGATATCCGGTAGAAATTAACATTGAATCAGGTGTTATATCGGTAATTATTTCAATGTTCTTTTTAGTATATAAAAAGCCAATCATATTTATTAAATCTTCTATTGCATTTTGTACGTTGAAATCTACCTTGGTTTTTGAAGGCGTTAAGAAATTTTTAAAATCATCTATTGTCTTTGCCATGAACTGAACCTGACGAAGTACCGCAAATGCTGATGTATTCATATATTCTTTGTCCAGATCGCCGTAGTCAAAGGCATCTCTCAAGTCCTCGACTGTTAAAGATATTGCGTTCAATGGTTGTCTCCACTGATGGGCTATCATTCCAATCATCTCACCCATCGTGGCCAATTTAGATTGCTGGACAAGCATTTGCTCCTTTTGTTTACCTTTTTCTATCTCGTCTTTCACCTTCTGTTCAAGGTGCGCCTTCAATTTCATTTCCGTCTCATTGCGTATAATGACAGCCGCAATTGTATGAGCTATACTTTTTAATAAAATCTCATGTTCACTTTTTTTACTATATCCTTCACCAGTATGTAAATTGAACACCCCCAGCAACCTGTCTGTTGCAATAATAGGCACACAGTAATGCCCCTGTGGCGTCATATTGCTGCAAACCGCGGAGAGTATCTCTTCATCGCTCCTCTGTTGAGTGAATACTATATCTCTTGTAGAAGCCGCCATACCGCAATGACATTTACCGTAGGGTATTTTCGAGCATGTTATTAACTCATCCTTGTTAAAATTGTGAGACGCTTCAATCTTGAGTTCACCGGTGTCCTCGTCAGAAAGAAAGATACATCCTTTGGATTCCAAGAATATACACTGATTTGATAATACATTATCTAACATTTTATTCAATTGCAACTCAAGAGGATCAGATGATAACGATATCGTAAGTATCGATTTGACAATTTCCTGTTCTTTTACCCTCGCTTCTACTTTTTCCTTTTGCTCTGCCAATTTCTTATAACTGTCCAACAATGTATTTTTCGATTTAGTTTTATAAATCGCAAATATGCCAATCAAATAAACTACAAGCATTGATAGCAATACAAGTAACGCACTCGTAATAATATTTTTGGTGACATCATAAGAGTCAACAAACAAAAACACATTCCAGTCTCTATCCTTATCCTGTTTTCCAACTTCTATGTACTCTTCGATTGTATGTTCATACTTTGATTTTGATTTATCCGGATTGGTCATTGTAATAATTGCGATGCCATTTTTTTCTGTTTTCTTTACAATTGGCAGTGGTAATAATGGTTTGTTGGCATATTGATTATTATCCTTAATCTTCTGCACAATATTTTCCGGTAATTGATCCATGGTGTGGTAAATATATCTCTCATCGCTGGAATGGAAAATAACACCGTTATCATCTGTGACAACAAATATTTCATTTTTATCTATACTGCGAGGGGTAAATAACTTTAAATCGAATTTTATTGCAACAATCCCTACTATATCTTTCCCATTCCTTATCGGATATGATATAAAATATCCAGGCTTATTTGTCATAATACCAATGGCTATATAATCATCTGGCGTTCCTTTAATAGCGTTTTGGAAGTATTCTCTAAAACTATAATTCTTACCTACAAAACTGGTTGGAGTGTTATAGTTGCTTGACGCAATAGCGACGCCATATTTGTTTATTATATAAGTTACTGATGCTCCTATTGCCTCATTATATTTTAATAAATATTTATTGATATCATTTTCTTTATCATTAATATTATTTACGTTATCAGGGTTACTTACGTATTCCATAATGTAGGGGCGTTCCGATAATAATTTAGGAAAGATGTGATAATTATTTATCTTATCTGACAAATAACTTTCATATGTTCTTAATCGTTCTATTGCATACACATGAAGCTTATTCATCGTTGCGTATTTTGTCCATATGGTTGAAATTACCAATAATATTATGGTCGTTATCAACAAGTAAACTGTAAATCTTGAATAATTTAGATGGCTGTTTATGTTTTTACTATTATACATATTGTCCCGCCTGACAAATTCGTCAATATTGTCCGATGAATGAGGACTTTGTGATATTATCTTAGTGATACCCCCCATAGTAATAGCGATAATTACAGCACAAATTGTCCTAAACACCTGAACGGGTATATGGACATGAGATAAAAAACTCTCGGTATTAATTATGTTTGATGGAAATATGCTGCCTTTAGGTACAACTAACCCGGCAAAAAAATAATATGACATAAATGATATTGCGGCTATCGTAAAGTATGTACCACATTTTTTGCTTTCTATACCCACTTCGTTGCGGTAGAATACCAGGGCTGCCCCAGTAAGAAGAGTGCCTGGTACTGCTAATAAATATCTCGATAATATTTGCCCAGAGTTTAGCCATTCCCCTGAATTATATGCAAGAAAAAGGGTACCTGATAAAATCATCGGCATTAGCCACCATTTGAAGTATCTGAAATATTTATTTAAAGATACGCCATGGCATGTTACCAATGATTTTCTGCCGAATTCAACCAGAAAGCAAAAAGAAGATACCAGAAATACAAAACTCAATGTCTTAAGGACTTTATGCGATGGGTGCATTAATGACATCATATCCAACCATTCATTTATACCATGGAGTAAGGCAAATGTTGCCATCAGCCAAATATTTCTTGTCAAGCTGAAATTGCTTTCACTTTTAGGTTGAATTGACATCGAAACACCCATAACAATAAATGCCAACCCATAGACAAGAAACACGTAGCCCATGTTGTTTATAAAAAACTGTTCTACTGATTCCATATTCTCCTCTCTGAATTATTTCTTATTATGTGCCCGTACCACTTGTCTTCACCCCCATACAAAACATAATACCTTCAATCAACGCATCATTTTCTATGGGCTTTATTATGTTTCTGCAAACCTTGTCACTTGTGTGAAGTTCATCGTCATACGCGGTGGTTATTATAATTGGCTGGGCTCCATCTATTTTCAGTATCTCCTCTATCATTGCCATACCGTTCATAGCGGGCATTTGAATGTCGGTTATCACTAAATCTATATCTTCTTTGTTTGAGATATAGACATCTAAGCCTTCCTTACCATATAACCGCTTCATAGACTTGGGCTACCCTTCTTCTTAGAAAGCGGGCAATCAGTGTTCTTATATACTCATCATCTTCTACATAAAGTACTGTTACTGTTTTCAATACGGATTCGTCCATCATATTTCTATCCTCAGTTCGCACCATCCATCAATATTTCGTACCGATATAGTGCCGTTCATGTTTTTTTCGATTATTACCTTTGCCATATATAACCCCATTCCAGTTCCTCTTGACTTGTCTTTAGTGGTAAAATATGGATCAAACACCTTATCAATTATATCATCGGGAATTCCTCCACCGTTGTCCGTAATAGTTATAATTTTCCTGCCTGTGGTGTCGTCCTTGTATAATCTTACCTTTATTGTACCACGGGTGACTGTTTCTGTTCAAATTTGTCCTTAACAAGGGTGCATTAGCGGCATCTGCGCTATAACGAATGCGCGTGGCGGGAAAAATGATAACTATCTATTGACCGACCGCGGCTTCGGCGTCAGCCTGCACTGAGGCCGACTCCACTCGTCTCACGCACCCTCCGGCATGAGCCTGCGTTTACTTGCAGGTGTTGCAGCCGCAGCCTTCTTGCGGCGGGGCGGCTTCGTCTCTCTTTTTCAGGTACATTGTCGGCTCCCTAAACAGGGCGTATCGCAGCCATCTGTGGGCAAACTTCATAAGCTCTTCCTCGTTTTCGGTTATTAGCCGCAACTCCTCATCTTCTAAATCAAATATCGTTAAAAACTTGCTCTCATGAACAAATACCCTGAAGGCGTCCACATCGTATGCCCCAAGTATAAACATGCTCTGCGTCTTGTCATCCGGCACGACTGACTTGCCTATGAGCTTTTTATTCAGGATCACCTCTATCCAGTCACTGTTCATCGCCTCATATTTGGCTATGCCCTCGCGCTCCCGCCATTCCTTCACTACCCACTCTTTATCCTCTTTAAAACCCTTGCAAAAGCTCTCCTCTATCAGAAAATAAAAATCCTCACCCTCGGTCATCGTCCGCTTCCCGATGGCAAACCCCAGGGGATAGTAGCGGCAGGCCAGCGGCCTGTCTTCGTAGATTGAACAGCCGTCCTTTGTTACGAACTTGCACTGTTTGCCCTCTGCCATTCGCAGTTTTATAAACGGCAGCTTGTTCTTGTCAGTTATTACCATATCCGTATATTCAACGAGAAACTCACCGCTGGTCTTGCCAAATCGCCTCTTCAACCTTAATATATCATATGGTGACAGGAATATCTCCAGCTCACCGCAGCATTTGTTGAAACATGATAGCCCCTTGTGGCAGTTGAACTTGAACCGGCTCTCCGGCCCAAGCTCCCCCCTTCTGTCAGGGTTTTTATTTAACTTCTCATAGATTTCTTTCACTTGAATTCACTCTCTCCGATAGGTGTTTGTTGATATTTAAACACCCCAACCAACCCCTTGTAAAACCGCCTGTTCGGCGCTGATTGAGGTGTTTTTAAAGTGGTCGCGTCAAGTCCTTACATTACGTCCCGGTTTGCCATCTTCGCATATACAATCGCGGTCGTCCTGTATACCATGTGCGCCAGCTTCGAATAGGGCAGGTACGCGATTATATAAAACACAAATACCAGATGGATAAAATATACCGGATATGCCAATTGTGCGCTATTGGCAAACCTCAACATCTCAGAGGCAAGCCCCGTTATACAGACCAAAAAAACGATCGTAGCAAATATCCAGTCAAACGACGACGATACGCTGTTCACACCCTTGTCTTTCATCCGGTTAGTAAACAACATCAGCGACCCTATGAATAATATAAGGGCGCTCACGTTGCCGAATATC
>JADFYL010000190.1 GCA_015233045.1 Nitrospirota bacterium
TCTGGTCGTGGATAGGCGCTTTTTGCGGCATTGGGGTAGTGGCCTTCATAAATTACAATATACTTGGCGGCACTGATAAACTATTATTAGTGGGATCGTTTGGCGCCTCGGCAGTGCTTCTTTACGGGGCACCCAAAAGCCCACTGGCTCAGCCGAGGAATCTGATAGGTGGGCACATGCTCTCGGCCTTGGTAGGTGTGGCCTCATACCAGATACTTCACGATAATTTATGGCTGGCCTCGGCGATTGCCGTTTCGACCGCAATCGCGTTAATGCACTCCACCAGGACGCTGCACCCACCGGGCGGCGCTACAGCCCTTATTGCCGTCATAAGCGGGAAGAACATCCATGATCTCGGGTTTTTATACGCGTTGATGCCCATTGGAGCGGGGGCGGCCATTATGCTTATAGTTGCCCTTATCGTCAACAACATACCCGGCAACCGCAGGTATCCTGAATTTTGGTTTTAGGATGCAAGGGAAACCGGATGCACGGCTGGATTGTCCGCGGCAGTGGCATTGATTAATTGCCTGAATTTGCCTGAGTCTCAGTGGCTGGCGAAAGTAATTGACAAATTGAAGATTTTGGTATATTATTAACGGCAGGAGATCAATTAATTATTTTACTATGGAGGTATTGATATTATGACAGCAAAGCGTATCGTAAGGGTGGTAACATTAATAGCCATAATTGCCATGATGCTCCTTTTGTTGGCTGGATGCGGATTTGTGGCCGACGGGCCGGTGGGCTGGGTCTATACTGACACCACAATGCCGGTGAGTATGGGAACGGCTCAAAACGGGACGAAGGCGGGAAGGGGATGTATTCATTCGTTTTTCGGGGCAATTTCAATTGGCAACGGCAGCATTGAAACGGCTATGAAAGACGGCGGTATTAAGAGCGTCTATACGATTAATAAAGAGAATCTCAGCATATTCGGCACCTATACGCGCCAGTGTACGCTGGTGTCGGGCGAATAGACCGTTGCCGGATGACCGTTGCTGGATAGACTTTACTGATGGGAGGTGAAAAAAACATGTCAGAAGGAAAAACTCTTGCGGAGGAGTCTCCAAAGAGCCGCCTGATAGCCCTGATACTATGTTTTCTGACGGGATGGTTAGGTGGACACAGGTTCTATTGCAATAAGGTTGGTACGGGAATTGTAATGATGTTGACGATGGGTGGTTTTGGTTTATGGTATTTCGTTGATTTGGTTATGATTTCTTTAGGGTCATTTAAGGACAAGGACAACTTGCCAATAACCAAATGGTAGTGGTGGCAGCTTTTGATTGTAGCCGGGCGGACAGAGTGTCCGCCCTGAAATCTTGTCATGGTACGTAAAAAATATATACCTGAAGGGGTGAGGTTTAGATGAAAGTTCCTCCAATGCAGCCGAGCGCCCGTCTTGCCTTGGGTGCCCTTGTCATGGCGGCGTGCGCGGTGATAGCTATTATTATAAAGAGTGGCTGGCCGGTGATGGTTGCGTTGTCTATAATACTCGTAGTAAGGCCGAGATGGTGGTCGGTACTGATACTTGGGTTTGCGTTTACGGTTTTTTTAAACAGCGGGTGGCCGCTTCTGGGGTCTCTGTTTTTTATTGCCACGTGTAAACCTAAGAGGTGGTGGCCTATTCCGGCTGGGATAGCCTTTGGTCTGGTGGAAGTGCTGTCGTTCTATCTATCTGACAGGCCTTTGGGGATAACGAGGGGTTTTACGGCGATGGGTTCGATGTGTGAGGCGCTCATATATCCTGTCCACGCCGAGAAGATAAGCTACTGGGGTGTGTATGAACCCGTGATTGACTGGACGATGGCCCTGATACTTGGGACTACGATAGGCAGTTTTTTGTCTTCGAGGTATTCGGGGGATTTTAAGCTGAATGTCGTGCCGTATCTGTGGAGTTTCTCTAAGGGCAAATCGGTTGCGAAGAGGTGGTTTTGGGCCTTTGCCGCCGGTATAGTGATGGGGTTTGCGGCAAGAATAGCCGGAGGATGTGTCAGCGGCCTTCTGATT